>CAYZRM010000012.1:13621-33107 GCA_964480845.1 uncultured Coxiellaceae bacterium
AGAAGCTGAAGAGATTTGGATCAAAGAAATGAAAATAGATCCAACTCGTTTTAGCCGTTGTGGTGAGAGCGATAATTTTTGGTCTATGGGGCCAACCGGTCCTTGCGGCCCTTGTACGGAAATATTTTACGATCATGGTGAGCATATTGCTGGTGGTCCTCCAGGTAGTCCAGATGCTGATGGCGATCGTTACATTGAAATTTGGAACTTGGTCTTCATGCAATATGATAGGGCAGCAGATGGCACTTTAACGCCACTACCTAAGCCATCTGTTGATACCGGTATGGGCCTTGAGCGTATTTCTGCTGTCATGCAAGGTGTACATAATAATTATGATACGGATTTATTCCAGCCATTAATTAAAGCTGTTGCTGAATTAGCTGATATTGCTGATCTCACCAATTTTTCTTTGCGTGTGATTGCTGACCATATTCGTTCTTGTAGTTTCTTAATTGCTGATGGCGTGACACCTTCTAATGAGGGAAGAGGATATGTGCTGCGTCGTATTATTAGGCGCGCATTAAGGCATGGTAACCAATTAGGCTTAACACAACCTTTCTTCTATGCATTAGTGAAGTCATTAAGTGATGTGATGGGTGAAGCTTATCCCGAACTAATAGAAAAACAAATGTATATTGAAAAGGTGCTGCGTCAAGAAGAAGAGCAATTTAGTACGACCTTAGCGCAAGGCTTAAAAGTGTTTGAGCAAATGGTGGGTGAATTAAAAGGCGATACATTATCAGGTGAGGCAGTCTTTAAACTTTATGATACCTATGGCTTCCCCGCAGATTTAACAGCAGATATTGCACGTGAGCGCCAGTTGAAAATTGATGAAACTGGTTTTGAAGAAGAGATGGCTAAGCAGCGTACGCGTTCTCGTCAAGCAAGCCAATTTAAGACGGAGTATAACGTGGCAGCGGGTGACCAGTTGCCGACAGAATTTACTGGCCATAAAAACCTATTGCGTGAAGCAGGTATTGAAACAGGTAAAATATTAGCACTCTATCGCGAAGGTAAATTTGTTGATGTATTGAATGCAGGGGAGAAAGGTTCCATTGTCCTAGATCGTACACCGTTTTATGCAGAATCTGGTGGTCAAGTTGGCGATCAAGGTGTGATGCGACATGATCAAGGATTCTTTAAAGTCCTAGACACTATTAAACAAGGGCATATGCATTTGCATCTTGGCAAGTTAGAAAAAGGCAGTTTGCGTATTGGCGATGCTGTGCATGCTGAAGTGGATGCAAAGCGTCGAGCAGCAACGGTATTAAATCACACGGCGACGCATTTATTACATATGGTATTAAAGCAGGTAGTAGGTGAACATGCTGTGCAAAAAGGTTCTTTGGTGGAGCCTGATCGTTTACGTTTTGATTTTTCCCATGGTGCAGCGTTAACAGCAGAAGAACTGAGAAGTGTAGAGCAGCGGGTGAATGATGCTATTCGTGCAAATTATTCTGCTGATGTACAGGTCACCACACCTGAAGCGGCTATTGCTAGCGGTGCGGTAGCACTTTTTGGGGAGAAATATGGCAGTAAGGTAAGGGTCGTCAGCTTTGGCCCTTCTGTGGAATTATGTGGTGGTACACATGCAGACCATACTGGCGATATTGGTATTTTTAAGATTACGGCAGAGTCTGGTGTGGCTGCCGGCATTCGTCGTATTGAAGCAGTGACTGGGGATGCAGCGCTGCGTTTTATCGAAAAATCCGAAGATGAATTTAAGCAAAAACTAACGCAAAAAGAGGAGCGTATTCTGACGCTAGAAAAAGAGATACAGCAGTTGAAGGATAAGCTCGCCAGCTTGTTTAGCAAAGATATTGTTAATCAGGCAAAAATATTAGGTAGTCTGAAGGTGCTTGCAACAGCTGTTGAGGGTTTAGATGGTAAGTCTTTGCGTAATGCAATGGATCATTTGAAGCAGGAGTTAGGGACAGGTGTGATTGTCTTGGCTACAGTTAAAGACAATAAAGTGGGTATCGTGGGTGGAGTCACTGCGGATTTAGTTGATAAATTAAATGCAAAAGATATAGTAAATATGGTGGCTACGCAGGTAGGTGGTAAAGGTGGCGGTCGTGCAGATTTAGCAGAGGCGGGTGGTAATAAGCCCGAAGCGTTAAGTCAGGCGCTCGCATCAGTTTATTCTTGGGTGCAAGAAAAGGTAACCCCTTAAAATGGCATTAATTGTCCAGAAATATGGTGGCAGCTCGGTGGGGACGTTAGATCGTATTCATCATGTTGCCAAGCGTGTGATGCAGGCTAAGCAGCAAGGCCATCAAATTGTGGTAGTGGTCTCTGCTATGTACGGCGAAACGGATAGATTGATTCAGTTAGCAAATGTATTAACACAAAGCCATGATGCGAGAGAGTATGATGCGTTGATCTCAACAGGTGAGCAGGTATCAATGGCTTTGTTAAGTATGGCATTAAATGCAGCTGACTGCCCAGCGCGTTCTTTTACCGGTCTGCAATTAGGTATTAGGACTGATAATACGCATACCAAAGCTAGGATTTTACATGTTGATAGAGCGGTTATTGATCGTGAGTTAAGCCAGGACCGTGTGGTTGTGGTTGCTGGCTTTCAAGGCGTGAATGAGTTTGGTGATATTACTACTCTAGGGCGTGGAGGCTCAGATACAACGGCGGTAGCAATTGCCGCGGCGATTAAAGCGGATGAATGCCAAATTTATACCGATGTTGATGGTGTTTATACAACTGATCCACACATGTTGCCAACCGCGCAACTATTGCCACAGATTAGTTTTGAAGAAATGTTGGAAATGGCGAGCCTAGGAGCGAAGGTGCTGCAAATTCGTTCTGTTGAGTTAGCAATGAAGCATCATATGCCTATCCGTGTGTTATCTACTTTTTCTGAGGGTAGTGGCACATTGGTCACCTTTAAGGATCAAATTATGCATAAGCGTTTAGTGTCAGGTATTGCATTTAGTCGTGAAGAAGCCATTATTTCTTTGTTGGGTATTAGGCGCCAAGCAGGGATTGAGGGGCAGTTATTAGAGCGTTTAAGTCTGGCACATATTGAAATAGACATGATTGCTCAAAATTCAAACAGTAATGACACGATTGACTTTACTTTCACCGTTCATAGGCGCGAGTATCCTAAAGCGCTTAAGCTGATCGAAGAGTTTGCTAATGAAGTAGGCGCGATGTCTGTCAAAAGTAATACTAAGATTGCTAAATTGTCATTAATAGGGCTAGGTTTGCGCTCACACACTGAAATTGCTAAAACTTTATTTAAGAGCCTGGGTGAGGCCGGTATTCACATTCAAATGACGGCAACAGCAGAAATTAAGATTTCAGTGATTATTGATGAGCATTACCTGGATCAAGGTGTGAGGGTAGCTCATGCTGCATTTGAGTTAGATAAAGCATGGCAGCGAACTGAAAAAACCCACATGGAGTAAAGTGAGCATATATGGTTTTTTTGACCAAAAAAAGACATATTGCCAGCAGCTATTTGGAGTTCATGGTTTTATTTAGTTCATTGTTTATACAAGAAAAAAAATATTAAAAAAAGTGAAAAAGGTGTTTGCAGAAATCATTTTTTTTGTTTACTATCTCACACCTTGAAAGTGACTGTGGGTAAGGAAGTAAGACAGAAAATTGCCATGAGATTCCCCCTCCTCGCAAGAAGACTGATAAAATAATCAGAGGAGTCATAACTAAGACAACCCATAGGGACTCCATGATAGCGGCCTTATGTATAAGCTCGGGGTAGGCAGCTGAATGGAATAGGCAGTTTTTACAAAGGAGATGGACAATGCTCATTTTAACAAGACGTGTGGGTGAGACAATTGTTATTGGTGATGATGTTGTAGTCACTGTGTTAGGTATTAAAGGTAATCAGGTGCGTATTGGTATTAATGCACCAAAAGATGTATCTGTACATCGTGAAGAGATTTACCAGCGTATTCAGCAAGAGCGAAATACGACGCCAGCACAAGAAGAAGCAGCAGTAGCAACAACAACAGTTGTTAGAAAAAAACGTGAGCCAAAGATTGAAATTGATAAAGATAAAGAAGATAATCGCGGCAACGTGTAGTACAGTGCGGTAGTTGTAAATTTGGAGAGGTGGCCGAGCGGCTGAAGGCGCTCCCCTGCTAAGGGAGTATGGGGCTTTAAATCTCCATCGAGGGTTCGAATCCCTCCCTCTCCGTAAAAATTCTAGTTTTTGGAACGCGCCCGTAGCTCAGCTGGATAGAGTATCTGGCTACGAACCAGGTGGTCGGGAGTTCGAATCTCTCCGGGCGCGTACTAAAAACTAGAATAATATTTCCACAACCCTCTTTCGTTGCGCTCGTAGCTCAGCTGGATAGAGTATCTGGCTTCGAACCAGGTGGTCGGGGGTTCGAATCCCTCCGAGCGCGCATTTTAAAGTCACTTTAGCCCTTCCCACTGGCATGTAGCCTATCGTTCTAAAAGTTCCCAATTTGGGGAAGAGCCTTTTTATAGAATGTTTGCCTTAGAGGCAGCAGACCAATAATTCATTGCAATATTGTTGGCTTGCTCTTCGTCATCTAAGTTGGGTGTGCATGAGTGTTTCTTTATTTCCGAGAAAATAAAAGGGTAGTGACCTGAAAGCTTCTTAGGAAGTATTTCTTCCACTAGTAAGTTGGTCTCTACCCGTGTTAAAAAGTCTTTGATATCTTGTACATCTGTGATCAAATCTTCAAGGGCCTTGATGCCTATTTTAGACAAACGCTCAGATAAATTGAATACTTTAAGAATATCGAGTAACCGACTTCTCTGGCTGCTAGATATATAGTTTGGCAGGGTCAGGCTCCTATTCTTATCATAAAAGTATGCTGGTGCAAGCATTAGGCCAAGCAGGCTCATCATTGCTAATGCCCCTCCTACTCCAACTACACACAACATAACAATAGGCATGCCATTTGGGTCCATATCTTTGCATAGTGACGATAGCTTGGCCAGGCAGACTTCTGCTCCGATACGATAGGCGTCCGAGTTTATAGGTATGTGGTGGCTAAGTGGACTGATTGAAAACACGCCTGTATTTGGAGTGCCGTGATCAAAAGGGTAGCATGTTTTGCTTGCTCTTTCGATGGGGAGTAGTCGGTAGTCGTTTTTCCCTTCCCAATCTTGTTTCTTCCTCATCTTTTTAGTATCTTCCTGATGCAGAATAAAGTTGAAATCTTCGCATGTGTAATGCTTATTCTCATCCGGATAAATGCCGGAAATCGGAATATCTGTACTGTTATAACTAGCCATAAAATTTTGTCTTTCTTTTTCTTCTATTGAATTTCTTTTTAGCATCAGTAGGACCACTAACGGTATTGAGGCTATTAAAGTAATAAGAGCTGATACCATGAGGAGCTTAAATTTAGAAGAGCGTTTTCTTTTAGATGATTCGAGGATGTCTAGGCATTCGTCTAGTAGGCTTCGTAGTATCGTTATTTTTAGCAAGGTGTAGCGTGGATCAGAGGTATTGATAGCGTTTTTCTCAGATTCCCTAGAAAAAAGGATAATACTTTCATCATGATCATCTTCACTATCAGAATCTAGTTGAAGAATAGGTTGGGATTCCATTTTTCTCGCGTCATAGCGCGGAGAGAATAAGCTATTTCTACCCGTTGCCATTTGTGTTTCCCCGATGATTATTATGTTGACATCAAGGTAACATATTAAGCTTAACCTGTCATTAAATGAACAGAAATAGCCAGTTTGAAAAAAATATATTAAATCAATTGGTTGATGATAATGGAGGATTCATATGCCAGTCTACAGCTAGTTTAACAGGCCTGATAGCGCTGTTTGAATAGCATGATGTCGAATATCTATTCTGTCACCAGTGTAGCTATTCATTTTTGTAATGGTTTGTTTGCCATGGGCTGCCCAGGCTATCCAGACGGTGCCGACCGGTTTTTCTTTAGAGCCGCCCCCTGGTCCTGCTATACCGGTAATGCCAACGCCAATGTCTGCTTTACCATAGATTAAGGCACCTTCGGCCATTTCCTTGGCAGTTTGTTCGCTGACTGCCCCATGATTCTCTAGCGTTTGCGGTGAAACATTTAGGAGGTTAATTTTAGCTTCGTTAGAGTAGGTCACAAACCCTCGGTCAAACCACGCAGAACTGCCAGGGATGGATGTTATCCAGTAGGCTAGTCCACCGCCCGTACAAGATTCGGCTGTTGCTACGCGTAAGTGTTGACCGCTCAGATTGATGCCCACTTTTTTAGCTAATTCCATTAATTCTTCTGACATAAGCTTCCTATGCTTTACCTTGGAAAAAGTTAAAGGTATATAGAGACGTGCAGTTCCTCCAGCAGGGAGGAGTTATGCTATAAAGTTTAACATACCAGTTTCATGTATGATTGAAAAGGATAAGAAATGACCATCGTTGCCAGCAAAGAATCAACGACACATACACCTATGATGCAGCAATATTTGCGCATCAAAGCAGAGTACCCAGAAACGCTTTTATTTTATCGTATGGGTGATTTTTATGAGTTGTTTTATGCTGATGCAGAAAAAGCTGCGCAATTATTGGGTATTACGTTAACTGCACGTGGCCAATCAGCCGGCCAACCTATTCCGATGGCGGGTGTCCCTTTTCACTCTGCGGAAAGCTATATGGCTAGATTAATTCGTGCAGGGTTGTCTGTTGCAATTTGTGAACAGATAGGGGAACCCAAAGCAGGTGCTGGTCCTGTGGAGCGTCAAGTAGTGCGTGTGTTGACGCCGGGTACCGTTAGCGATGCGGCTTTTCTTGATGATCACCAGGATAATTTATTGGTTGCCCTATATGGCAGTCACGAGCAGTATGGTATTGCTGTGTTAGATGTCACAGCAGGGCGATTTCATTTATTAGAAGTCGAAGGGGATGAAGCGTTAAGTAGCGAGCTAGCTCGTTTAAAGCCAGCAGAATTGCTGGTAGATGAGCAATGGGAGCATCCATTACTGCGTGATTATCTCCACCAAGTAAGACGTCGTGCTCCTTGGGAGTTTGAATATGCAACGGCGCATCGTTTGCTCACAACGCAAATGCAAACTTATGATCTAGCTGGTTTTGGGTGCGAGCAACTGTCCGTTGCTATTTCTGCGGCAGGTAGTTTGCTGCAATATGCAAAAGAAACTCAGCGGGCTGCTATGCCGCACGTACGTACAATAAAGGTAGAACGTAGAGAAGATAGTTTGATTTTAGATGCAGCTTCTAGGCGCAATCTAGAGTTGGTAACTAACTTAAATGGTGGTCATGAACATACATTATCAGCTGTGTTAGATAAAACGCGTAATGCCATGGGTAGTCGATTGTTAAAGCGTTGGTTGAATCGACCACTACGTGATAAAGCTATTTTATTAGCTAGGCAAGAAGGTGTGTCTCAGTTATTAAACGAGCATCAGTACGCACCTTTGCAGAAAACCTTGCGTGAGGCAGCTGATTTAGAGCGAATTTTGGCGCGTATTGCATTGAAAACAGCAAGGCCACGAGATTTGATAGCGCTGCGTTCCACGCTAGCATTATTACCAACTTTGCAAGTTCAACTAGCACCATTTACCACTGCTTTGCTATCGCAGTTGCAGCAGGCCTTGGGTGAATTCCCAGCGCTATATGATTTGTTAATGAGAGCAGTGATTGATAATCCGCCTGTGACTATTAGAGACGGTGGGGTAATTGCAAAAGGCTATGATGTTGAATTAGATGAATTGTTGGCATTAAGCGAGAATGCGGGTGATTATCTTATTAAGCTAGAAGAGCAAGAAAAGCAGCGAACGGGTATGTCTACCTTGAAGGTAGGATACAATCGCGTGCATGGTTATTATATTGAAATTAGTCGGTTGCAAGCACAAGAAATACCTGCTGATTACATTCGTCGTCAAACATTAAAAAATGCTGAGCGTTTTATTACGCCTGAATTAAAAGCCTTTGAAGATAAAGCATTAAGCGCAAGAGATAGGGCATTGGCACGTGAAAAATTACTATACGATGATTTGCTAGAGAAGATTCTGCCAGATTTAGGTTTGTTGCAAGCCTCTGCTGATGCAATAGCTGAAATAGATGTATTAGCTAACTTTGCTGAGCGTGCTGCACATTTGAATTGGTGTCGTCCAGTATTGAGTGATGCGACAGGCGTGAATATTACGGCGGGTCGTCACCCTGTTGTGGAACAGGTTGCTGAGCATGCTTTTGTACCTAATGATGTTTTATTGAATCCTGAACGTAAAATGTTGATGATTACAGGCCCTAATATGGGTGGTAAATCGACTTATATGCGTCAGATTGCCTTAATTGTTTTGCTTGCTCATATTGGTAGTTTTGTGCCTGCGAGTGCGGCCGAAATTGGTCCGGTCGATCGTATTTTTACTCGCATCGGTGCGGCGGATGATTTGGCCAGCGGTCGTTCTACTTTCATGGTAGAAATGACGGAAACAGCCAATATCTTACATAATGCGACATCGCAAAGCCTGGTGTTGATGGATGAGATTGGAAGAGGGACGAGCACATTTGATGGCTTATCCTTGGCTTGGGCATGCGCTCATCATTTGGCGCAAGGTGTGCGAGCATTTACTTTGTTTGCGACACATTATTTTGAATTGATAGCGTTAACGGATGAAGTCAAAACAGTCCATAATGTGCATTTAGATGCAACAGAGCATGGAGATAAGATTGTGTTCTTACATACTGTGCAGCCTGGTCCTGCTAATCAGAGCTATGGTATACAGGTGGCGCAGCTAGCTGGCGTACCGCAAACAGTAATTCATCTAGCAAAAGAAAAATTGCACGCACTAGAACAGCAGGCGCACCAAGCAGATAGAAGTATGCATCCATCTAGGCAGCAAGATTTATTTGCAGAGCCTAAAGAAGATCATCCTGTTGTTGCAAGATTGCAAGCTATACAGCCTGATCAATTAACAGCAAAAGAGGCGCTTGATATTCTTTATGCGTTAAAGGCGGAAGTATGAGTGTGATATGGGTTGGCCCAGTAATGAATGCCTTGTGGTCTCTGCAGTTGTATTCGGTGTTGCGAAACTTACATTTAACTTGCCACGTGTTTAAATGTGGCTTTAAGCTGCCTTAGCAAAAGATGATGGATTGCTTCGCTTCGCTACGCTCGCAAAGACGGCTGGTTAAGGTGTATGCATTTCCTGTCATTGCTGTTAAGGTTAAGTAATTCGTTGATGAGACGTAATTTTAATACATTTCATCAACGGAATACGTAACCCTTACAATTGCGAGCGGGTGTTGTTGCAGATTTTTCTTCTACCTCGTCGTGGCGCGACTTGATCGCGCCATCCAGGAGATGCAGCCATCACGGATTTTAGTCTATTTCGCGAGGCCGACGCGTTAATGGCACTGCCCTATTACACAGTCGTACACAACGCTATCTTTAGCCATGATTTTTTTAATGACGCTGTATGGAATAATGACTGTTTGGTCTTCAATGGCATGTGGAAATTCATCAAAGCTAATTAGCAGGCCATCTTTCCTTAAGTTCCAATTGTTAAACAGCATCATGGGGCGTAATTCTTCTGGTGAGCTATTTAAGCGTTTACTGAGAATTTTTAAACTATAGTTGGTTAGTGTTTTTATATAGTTTGCTTTGGGGTTGAATAAATCACTTAGCTGAATGGGTTGCCCCGTGCTTAAGTTATAATTGAGTACACGATAGCTTTGATTGGGATGTGCTGCACCCAGCATATATTCGTTTAAGCTAAAGCGTATGCTGATTAGCTGATTATTTTTTGTGGTGATTAAATTGGTGAAGTATTCTAGGTTTAGACTGCTATTTAGTTTGATATCTGTTGTGCCATTTAAGGACATTGCATTGAACTCGACAACATCCTTTTTAAATCTTGTCATTTCAGTGTTCATTAGATTAACTACAACTTGATTGAATTGTTTATCTGTTGGCGTGAGTTTTCCATTTAGTAATGGGAAGCTCACATCTAGATCTGCATGAATCTTGGTATCTTCAATGTGTTGTATTTGCTTTACTAAAGTTAAATCTGGTGTGACAACTGTAGTGGGGTCATCTGCAAGTACTTTAAAAGAGAGTAAGCTTAGTGTGGTTAATAAGCATAACTTTGCTATTTTTATCATGATTAATTCCGTTAAAAAAAGCCTGTTAAAACAGGCTTGTGGTAATTGGTGCTATTTGTTTATTTGTCGTGCGAATTTTTCTAGCTGAGCAATTTCATCAATGGTTAACTCAACATGGCGACCACGTCGTAAGCCTGGTGGTAGATGAACGGGTCCGAATCGTACACGCATGAGGCGGCTGACGGTATGCCCTAGGGATTCCCATAGGCGTCTAACTAAGCGATTTCGACCTTCTTTTACAATAACGTGAAACCAGCGGTTTGAATTTTCTCCGCCTACTTCTTGGATTTGATTGAAGCAAGCATAGCCATCCTCTAGTTCAACGCCATTTGATAATTTCTCAATCTCTGCATCGCTTACTTCGCCGCGAATACGCACGGCATATTCTCTTTCAATTTCAGAGCTGGGGTGCATCAGTTGATTGGCGAGCTCACCATTATTGGTAATCAGTAGCAATCCAGAGGTATTAAAGTCTAATCGGCCTACGCAAATCCAGCGACTATTGCGAATTAAGGGCATGCTATCAAAGATAGTGGGGCGTCCTTCGGGGTCTTGGCGTGAACAAATCTCACCTTCAGGCTTATGGTAGAGTAATACACGGGTTTGTTGGTCTTTACTCTTGATTAATTTAATTTCACGACCATCAACAGTGACTTTATCGTTATATGTCATTCTATCGCCGATCGTTGCTTTTCTACCATTGACATTAATTCGCCCCTCTTGTATCCATGCTTCTATTTGGCGACGAGAACCTACGCCTGCATTCGCCAGCACTTTTTGTATTTTTTCAGACATTCAATTGGCCTTTCAAAGTTGAGTGGTGGTCGCTTCTTCTTCGCTGGCATCCACGGATGTTTCTTCAGTGCTATCTTCGATAATCACTATGTTTTCTTCTATTAGTTCGGATGTCTCTTCTTCGATGAGAATGGCTTCTCTCTCTTCTGGAATCACATCACTGTTTTGTGGAGCGATGTTACTGTTTTCAATCGCTAGCTGAACTTGAAGTTGTTGTTCTTGTGCTTCTAATTCTTTAAATTCTGCCAGCGTTGGCATGTCGGTTAATGATTTTAAGTTAAAGTAATCTAAAAATTCTTTGGTAGTGCCGTAAATAGCAGGTTTGCCTGGTACTTCACGATAACCTAAAACACGTATCCATTCTCTTTCCATTAAGGTTTTCACAATGTGGGTGCTGACGGTAACGCCGCGGATTTCTTCGATCTCTGCACGGGTAATGGGTTGTTTATAGGCAATAATAGCAAGCGTTTCTAGGAATGCACGTGAATAGCGTGGTGCACGTTCTTCCCACAGCTTAGAAAGCCAAGGGCTAAGCTCTGCTTTTGCTTGAAAGCGAAAGCCACTAGCAATTTCCTTTAATTCAATGCCTCGTTCTTGATATTGCTCACTAATCGCACTGAGGGCTTCTTTTATCTCAACTGTGCTGGGTTGCTCCTCTTCTGGGAAGAGATTTTGTAGCATGGAGATTGTCAGTGGGCGGCCAGCAGCCATCAAGGCAGCTTCGATGATCATTTCCAGTTTTAAAGCGGTCATGGTGGCTCCATTTAAGGATTAGCAATGGAGATATCCTAGCAAAAAGTAGCGCTTGGGGGTACCCTAAAGCACTTCTAACTGGTAAAAAAAGTCAAATTAACATACATTTTCACTTTGAATATTTTTGGCGGCTGGCTCGGTATCATGACAAGACTTATTCGATCCTTGAAAGGGATTCCTGAAGAAGCACGGGGTGGGGTGGTGACTATCGGTAATTTCGATGGTGTGCATCTTGGCCATCAAGCCTTGATTGCACGCATGCAAGAAAAAGCCAAGCATTTGGCCGGGCCAACCACTGTGATCACTTTTGATCCACATCCGCAGGAATTTTTTAGCAAGGACAGGGTAACTGTTCCTAGAATGATGCGTCTGCGTGAGAAGTTTGCTGCCTTGAGGGCTGCAAGTGTGGATAATGTGTTCATTATTCCATTTAATCAACAGGTTGCAGAGATGCCAGCAGAGGTGTTTGTTGAGCAAATTCTGGTGCAAGGTCTGGGGGTAAAGCATCTTGTCATAGGCGATGATTTTCATTTTGGTTATCAACGCAAGGGCAACTTTAATATGCTAATGACACTAGGGGCAATATATGGCTTTAGTGTGGAGGCAATGTCTACTTTGTTGATTGAAGAGGACAGGGTTAGTAGTACCCGAATTAGGGCAGCACTAGCCCGGGGTCAACTAGAATTAGCTGAGACATTGCTTGGTCATCCATATACAATGTTAGGCCGTGTAAGTCACGGTGATAAATTAGGCCGGGAATTGGGTTTCCCGACAGCAAATATTCATTTACATCGTGAATTGACCCCATTGCACGGTATTTATACCGTTTATGTGCACGGTTTGGCTGATCATCCTTTGCCTGGCGTGGCTAATATTGGTTCAAGACCAACTATTGATGGTACAACCACTTTGCTCGAAGTGCATTTGCTCAATTTTGATCAAGATATTTATGGGGCTTATGTAGCGGTTGAGTTTTGCCACAAAGTGCGCGATGAAGAGCGCTTGCCGAATTTAGAGATATTAAAAGAATATATTGCTAGTGATGTAGCAATTGCTAAAGCATATTTTGACCAAACTTAAAAACCCCGGCTATCGCGATGCGCTACCCGGGTTATATGAAGACTATAAAAAACGTAAGGTGCAGTATGAGTGAATATAAAGATACACTGAATTTGCCACAAACTGATTTTCCCATGAAGGCAAATCTCTCCCAGCGTGAACCCATGCTATTAAAAAAATGGTATGACATGGATCTTTATGCGCAATTGCGCGCACGTGGAAAGAGTAAGAAAAAATTTATTCTCGAAGATGGCCCACCTTATGCAAATGGCCATATTCATGTGGGCCATGCAGTTAATAAAATTTTAAAAGACATCATCGTTAAATCAAAAACTATGAATGGTTTTGATGCACCTTATGTGCCTGGTTGGGATTGCCATGGGTTACCTATTGAGTTAAATGTTGAAAAAAAACATGGTAAGCCAGGTCGTAAATTATCTGCTTCTGAATTTCGTACAGCGTGCCGCGAATATGCGAACTCGCAAGTAGATATCCAGCGCGAAGAATTTAAGCGTTTGGGTGTATTGGGTGATTGGGATAAGCCTTATCTCACCATGAATTTCACTTACGAAGCTAATATTATTCGTTCGCTTGCAAAAGTTATTCAAAACGGTCATTTGCAAAAAGGTTATAAACCGGTGCATTGGTGTTTGGATTGCGCTTCTGCATTATCTGAGGCAGAAGTTGAATATGCCGATAAAACATCGCCTTCAATTGATGTAAGATTTGCTATTGTCAATGTGGATGATTTTATGTCGCGCTTTGACGAAGTGACCGCAAAACCTCATCATCCCGCTGTCGCTATTTGGACAACAACGCCGTGGACTTTACCTGCTAACCAGGCTGTTGCTTTAAATGCAGGATTAAACTATGTGTTAGTAGATTGTGATGGTCGTGAGCAATTGTTGGTAGCAGAAGACCTTCTAGCCCAGGTCATGAGTCGCTACTCAGTTGGTCATTATAAGGTTATAGGTCGTGCAACAGGTGAAAAATTGTCAGGCGTAATGTTGCGCCATCCTTTCTTTGACCGCGAAGTACCTATTATCTTAGGTGAACACGTCACCGTTGATTCTGGTACGGGCGCTGTTCATACCGCGCCAGCACATGGTGTAGAAGACTATGCGGTTGGTAAACAATATCATTTGCCATTAGACAATCCTGTTGGCGATGATGGCTGTTATACAGCTATTACACCTTTATTTGCGGGTTTACATGTCACAAAAGCAAATGAAAAAATCTTAGAAGTATTAGATGAAAAGCAAAATCTGATTGTTCAAACATCTATTCGTCATAGCTATCCCCATTGCTGGCGTCATAAAACGCCATTGATTTTCCGCGCGACGCCACAGTGGTTTATTAGTATGGATAAACAAGGGTTGCGTCAACAAGCATTGAAAGCGATTGATAGTGTGAAATGGATACCTGATTGGGGCAAGTCACGTATTCAGGGCATGGTGGAAGGTCGTCCTGATTGGTGTATTTCACGTCAACGTACTTGGGGTGTGCCTTTGGCGCTATTCACGCACAAAGAAACGGGTGAGTTGCATCCACGCACGCCTGAATTGATGGAAGAAGTGGCTAAGCGCGTTGAGCAGCAGGGAATTGAAGCATGGTTTTCGTTACAAGTATCAGATATTTTAGGGACAGAAGCTGATCAGTATTCTAAAATTATGGATGTATTAGATGTATGGTATGACTCTGGTGTGTTGCATGCTTGTTTAACACAAGAACATCCAGAGATTACGTTCCCTGCAGATATGGTATTGGAAGGGTCAGATCAGCATCGTGGTTGGTTCCAGTCGTTAATGCTGTCCTCTGTTGCGATTAATGACGCTGCACCTTATCGTTCGGTGTTGACTCATGGCTTTGTGGTAGATGGACAGGGCCGTAAAATGTCTAAGTCTATT
This sequence comes from uncultured Coxiellaceae bacterium, assembly GCA_964480845.1. Lineage (GTDB taxonomy): Bacteria > Pseudomonadota > Gammaproteobacteria > DSM-16500 > DSM-16500 > Aquicella. The sequence continues at coordinate 28,214 of CAYZRM010000012.1, forward strand.
GGTAACGTGATTGCACCAGAGGAAATTGTGCAGACGCTAGGCGCGGATATTTTACGCTTATGGACAGCCTCCATTGATTATAAAACTGAAATGGCAGCGTCCAAAGAAATTTTTACACGTACCTCTGAAACTTACAGACGTTTTAGAAACACAGCACGTTTCTTGCTTGCTAATTTGCACGGATTTGATCCTGCTACTGATATGTTAGCGCCTAGTGAGATGTTGGTGTTAGATCAATGGGCTGTCAATAAAGCACGTTTGTTACAGGCAGATATTATTGATGCCTATGAGACTTGTCAATTTCACTCAGTCGTTCAAAAGCTTCATCACTTCTTTGTCGCTGATATGGGTGGTTTTTACTTGGATGTGATTAAGGATAGGCAGTATACCATGGCAACTAATAGCCGTGGTCGTCGTTCTGCTCAAACTGCTTTATATCATATTGTGCATGCTGTTGTGCGTTGGATGGCACCTATCTTAAGTTTTACAGCAGAAGAAATATGGCAATTTATTCCAGGTGAAAAAGAAGAATCTGTCATGCTAACAGAGTGGTATACAGCGTTAGCTGAGTTAGATGTTGCATCAGTGATGAATGAATCATATTGGGAAAATATTCGTAAGCTGCGTGATGTGGTGAATAAAGAAATTGAAAATCTGCGTAATGCAGGTGAGCTAGGTTCTGCATTAGAAGCTGAAGTGAATTTGTATTGTGATGCTGAATTAAAAGCACAGCTGGATTTGCTAGGCGAGGAGTTGCGTTTTGTTTTAATTACTTCATCAGCCAATATTTTGCCTATGACGGCTGAACAAGTAGAGGTGATAGATGCTGACATGCCAGGGTTAAAATTGCATATTCAAGCAACTGAGCATGCGAAATGTGAGCGTTGTTGGCATCGTAGAAGCGATGTTGGTGCGCATACGCAATACCCTGGTATTTGCGGTCGTTGTGTTGAAAATATTGCTGGTAGCGGTGAGGTGCGTCAATATGCTTAAGCGTTTATTGACGAGTGGGTTGGCATGGCTATGGATAGCGCTGCTGTTTTTGCTGGCTGATCGTTTAAGTAAAGATTGGGTATTAGCTAATTTGACTTATCTTGAGCCACGAGAGGTGTTGCCCTTTTTTAATTTAACCTTGGCTTATAATACGGGTGCAGCATTTAGTTTTCTGCATGCTATGCCAGGCTGGCAAAATTGGTTATTTGGTGGGTTGGCAATCATCATTAGTCTTGTGGTAATCAGCATGCTGGCAAAGCTATCGTTTAAACAGGATTGGTGGGCAGCGATTGCATTGAATTTAGTCTTGGCTGGTGCTATAGGGAATGCATGGGACAGATATTTGTATGGTTTTGTGATCGATTTCCTAGATTTTCACTGGGGCGATTATCATTTTGCAATATTCAATGTGGCTGATAGCGCCATTTGCGTAGGGGCTGCTATGTTAGTTCTTGGTTGGCTTAAGCAAGAAAAAGCAGTCACCTAATGGGCTTAGCCCGGGTGAAATATGAAATATTTTATCTGGGCTGCGCTAATTGATTAACGAACTGTTTGATTTGCGCTGCCATAAAATCAAAGTCAGGATTGTAGCTTAATTCTTGTCGTTTAAATTTAATTAACCCTAGCTTGCTTAGTAAATTGCACACTTTAATTTCAATCGGATTGTAAGCGCCGTAAATGCAGTTCTCATTTTGTGTACGACTAGCTAAAGTGAAATCGCCTTGCTGCCCATAGTGCGTATTATCTGGTGAGAAAGGTATAGCAACATGTGAAAAATGTTGTATACGTAAATTAGCATAATCTGTTTTACGCGCAATGATTCTAGCATCTGGGTAGCGATGATCCCATGCAGAATAGAGTAGTAAACGACTATCAGGATGATGAGTGCGATGAAAAAAATCAACGGCTGTATTGCTAGAAATAGTTTGATCTTCGCGGCTGACAACAACAAATAGTGGGCATTGTAGTGCTTGTTGTTTGTGAAGGTCGCTAATCACACTGGTTAACTCTGATACCTGCATCACTGCGTTAAAGCTAATAGAGCAGTATTTTGCATAATCGATTTCTTCTTCTTTATAAATCCATTGGCGGCTTTTAGCGAGTACTTGCACCAGGGTATGCCAATTAAACATCGTATCAACAGGATCTTTGATTTTGATAGCTGGTGCTAACAAGATGATACTTCTGATATTTTCATCTGTTAGTGCATGATAAACAGATAAGGCGGCGCCGGTTGAGTAGCCGACTAAATGAATTTCATCTACTTCGCGTTTTAAGCTTTCTATGCCATAACGAACAGCCTGTATCCAGTCGTGATAGGTAATATGCAGCGCATCTTTAGGTGTTGTGCCATCACCTGGTAATAAAATAGAGCGGCATAAAAAGCCTTCTTGCTGTAGTTGTTTGCCTATATCCAGCAAGGAAAATGGTGAATCTAGTAAGCCATGGATTAATAAGGCGCCACGTTTTGTTTTGGTGTTTGGTCGTAACTCATATGGGCAATTGGCATCAATAATCTTTTCGGGGTTATGGGCTTGGGCTAAATCCATACGTCTGTTGATGATTAATTGACGTGTCTGCGCAATATAATCGGAAAAGGGTAAGTTGCTATCAAATATGGGATAGATAACAGTAGAATCAGTAATCGTGTCTGATAAGTTACTAATCATACCTTTTAATCTATAATAAAACGAAAGAGCTTTTCAACTTGAGGGCGGTATCTTTATGATAAATGTGTTACTAGTGGGCATTTTAATGTTTTTTGTGCCAATTTTATGCTTTGCATCCACGGGAGAGCCATCAGGAATAGGCTTGGTTGCCAAAAATATGATGGAGCCAGTGGGGTTGTTTGGAGATATGGTTAATACCGCTTGCTGGTTAATAGGTGGGATGTTTTTGCTCGTTAGTATTATTAAATATAAACAGCATAGAAAGAATCCTGTCATGGTGCCCTTGAGTACCGTCGTTTTTTTGGTGATAGCGGGTGGTTTATTAGTTTGTTTGCCATTTTTGGCAACCCTGACTGATGGTGGTGTTCAATACTAAGAGGTGGGGTCATGAAAAATATTTTTTTATTAACCGTGTTGATTCTTAATTTAACGGCTTGTGGTGAGTCTAAGCAGCCACTTACGCGTTCTTATCTTATGAATCACCCTGATGAATTAGCAGCACTACACAAGCAATGCAAAGAGCAAAAAACACCAAATTGTCAATTGGTCAATCAGACCTTTGATGATTTTTCTGATCTTTACCAGGCGTCTATTCAAAGTCCCCAGCAGTTTGGGTTGGGTGTACTAGAAGCAGAGTTGGCTGCTAGCCTTGCTAAAGCAAATCTGGAAAAAGCAAAAGTGGGTGACAATGCTGATGTCATTGCTCAGGCAGAGCAGATCTACCAAGAGAAAAAGCAGGCGGTGGATGAGCGTATGGCTGTATTAAGGATGATGGCGCCTAATTGATAGCAACAGTAGTGTGAAGATTGCAAAGATGGATTGCTTCGCTGCGCTCGCAAAGACGGCGGGTTGGTAGACTGCTTCGCTGCACTCACAATCGCAGGGAGCGCATGATAATACGTCAGCTTTAAGTCAGTTAGATTAACTTATATTCAACAGTATCTTAACCCGCCGTCTTTGCGAGCGCAGCGAAGCAATCCATGCTTATCCACGAATTTTAGTCTACTTCGCGACACTGACCTGATAGGGGCTTGCCACAGAACAACTGATCGCACCATATTGATTTCATCCATTTCTTGGTGGGATTCAGCGATGATAAGGATGCTGTTGTAATATGCTCCAAGCGCGGTAAATCTGCTCAGCTACAATGAGTTTAACGATGATATGTGGAAAGGTGAGGGGGGATAGCGACCAGCGTGTTTCAGCTTTGGCTAAGCATTGGGGAGCTAATCCTTCAGGACCACCCACTAATAGATCAATGTGTCGCCCGTCTTGCTGCCAAGTAGCCAGGTTGCTGGAGAGCTCTTCTGTCGTCCATAGCTGGCCTTTTACATCTAAGGCAATTACATGATGATTGGGTTTAATCAGGCCCAGCATTTTATCGCCCTCGCGCTCAGCAATCCTTTTTAAATCGGCATTCGCGGTGCGTTTTTCTGCAGGAATTTCAACTAGCTCTAATGCGCAGCTGGCTGGAAGCCGCTTAGCGTATTCTTCGTAGCCTGCTTGTATCCAAGCAGGCGCTTTATGTGTGATGGTTAGTAAGCGAATACGCATGGTATGCAGACTACTGGGTATCGCGAAGTTCTTTGATAGGTTCCCACAGGTCTTCTAGGCTGTAGAATTCTCGCGCGGTCGGTGTCATGACATGTACGACAACATCTGCTAAGTCTACTAATACCCACTCACTTTCAGCATCGCCCTCAGTGTGAACTGGATTTATTTTATTTTCCTTAGCCTTAACAGCCACATTTTCAGCTAATGCTTTAACTTGTCGGCCTGAGCGACCGCTACAAATAACCATGTAATCGGTGATGCTAGTTAGTTCTCTCACATCAATTGCAACGATATCGCTGCCTTTTACTTCTTCTAATGCATTGATTGCTAAATCACGTATTTCTTCTGATTTCATAATGATCACTTTTTAATAAGACTATAGGTGCTGTGTGTTTTAATGTAATCGTAAACGCTATTGGGCAATAAATACCTCGGATTACGCCCCATTGCAATCTGTTTTCTGATGTCGGTTGCAGAAATTTCTAACTGGGTTATGGGTCGTAATAATATACCACCACCCATGTTTTCATGGATATAGCCAATTTCATGCTGTAGGCGTTCTTTGAGTATGTCCGCAACTAAGCCAGTTAAGGGAAGCTGATAATTGGGGCGATGAGCGACAACTAGATGAGAAATATCTAAAATATCTTTAAAACGGTGCCAGCTAGTGAAGCTTA
>CAYZRM010000013.1:0-32610 GCA_964480845.1 uncultured Coxiellaceae bacterium
TATTTATTCAACTGTCACTGATTTTGCTAAATTCCGTGGCTGGTCCACATCAGTTCCTTTCAACACAGCCACATGATAAGCCAACATCTGCAAAGGAATAGTATACAAAATGGGTGTCAATAATGGGTGTATGCTAGGCATAGCAATCACATGCGCCCCACTAAATGCACCGTGTTGAAACAATTCAGCTTGGTCAGTCAAAATAAATAATTCGCCAGAGCGTGCTTGCACTTCTTGCAAATTAGACATGGTTTTTTCTAATAAAGCATCATTAGGCGCTGTTGCAATCACAGGCATATTTGCATCAACTAAAGCAAGTGGACCGTGCTTTAATTCACCGGAAGGATAGCCTTCTGCATGAATATAAGAAATTTCTTTCATTTTTAATGCACCTTCTAATGCGATAGGATACAACGCTCCTCGCCCTAAGAATAATGCATGATCTTTTTGGGTAAACGCCGTTGACCAATTCGCAATCGCCTCATCTTGATGCAAAACACTCTCAATCGCTGCTGGTAAATGAAGCAACTGCTGCGTCAGCACCACATCCAATTCTTCCCTCTCTGCATGCTGACTACGACGCAAAGATAATGCCAACATAAATAGCGCGGTTAATTGTGTGATAAATGCTTTGGTTGAAGCTACTCCAATTTCAACCCCGGCTCTTGTCAGAAAGTGCAAATCTGCTTCACGTGTCATAGAACTGCCTGGTACATTGCAAATAGCAAGCGTACTGAGATAATTCATTTTTTTAGCCAGTCTTAATGCGGCTAATGTATCTGCCGTTTCACCAGACTGAGACAAGGTCACGTATAAGCTATCGCTAGATACAGCCATTTTTCGGTAACGAAATTCACTAGCTACTTCCACCGAGCATGGAATACCAACTAAAGACTCTATCCAATACCTAGCAACCATGGCCGCATGATAGCTAGTACCGCAAGCAATCATTTGGACATGCTTAACATTAGGAAACAAACTCTCAGCTTTTGGTCCAAAAATAGCAGGCAAAATATTTTCTTTAGAAACACGGCCTTCCAAACAAGAAGCGATTGCGTCTGGTTGTTCCATAATTTCTTTCTGCATGTAATGGCGATATTGTCCACGCTCTATCGATTCTTGTTGAATACCTAAGTGATGCACTTCACGCTGGATCACTTGATTATTAGCACCATAGATCTGAATATTTTCTTGGGTAATATCAGCAATATCATCATCTTCTAAGTAAATAAAATGGTTGGTAACAGATAATAGTGCCAAAGGATCGGACGCTAAGAAATTTTCACCCTGTCCTTTACCTATCACCAGAGGACTACCTTGTCTAACGGCAATTAAACGCCCAGGTTCTTGACGGCTAATAATGCCTAATGCATAGGCACCATGCAGTTCTTGTATGGTTGCGCGTACTGCTTTTAATAAATCATTTGTTTTAGAAAAATGTTGATGGATTAAATGAACAGCAACCTCAGTATCAGTTTCCGAATGAAATTCATAGCCATCTGCTTGTAACTTTTCTTTTAATACCGCGTAATTTTCAATAATACCATTGTGAACTAGTGCAAATTCATCATGCGATACAAATGGGTGTGCGTTTTTTTCGGATGGTGCGCCGTGAGTTGCCCAGCGCGTGTGAGCAATACCGGTGCCGCCAAGCAAAGGGTGTCTTTGTTGCGCGGTTTCTAATTCTTTCACCTTACCAACCATACGAATACGGCTTAATTGTTGCTCCGCATCCACCACTGCCATGCCAGATGAATCATAACCGCGATATTCCAGCCTTTTTAATCCTTCGATTAATAAGTTTGCAACTGGCCGTTTTGCTACCGCACCCACTATACCGCACATAAATATGAATTCCCCAAGAATTAGTTCAGACAATGCCAGGCATTATAACACCAGCCTATTTTTTCTCTACTCATCCCTTTTCAGGCCGCTTCCAACCATGCACACTGCGCTGCTCCAGACGATGGGATAAGGTCAATTGATGAGCAGGCGCATCCTTGGCAATAATAGAACCTGCTGCTATGGTTGCACCTTCGCCCAAACGCACAGGAGCAATTAACAAACTATCTGAACCAACAAAAACTTGATCAGCAATCACTGTTTTATGCTTATTGGCACCATCGTAATTACAAGTAATTGTGCCTGCACCAATATTGACCTTTTTACCTATCTCACTGTCACCAATATAAGAAAGGTGATTTACTTTAGAGCCCTGCCCCACCGACGCATTTTTTATTTCCACAAAATTGCCAATATGAGCCTGCTCTTTTAATATCGTGCCAGGGCGGATGCGTGCAAAAGGACCAATGAAAGCACGATCAGCAATTTCTGCGCCATCAATCACCGTATTTGCATGAATATGCACACCATTACCTATAATCACATTGCGTAATAAAACATTGGGACCAATGGTGCAATCATCACCAATCACCACCTTCCCCTCTATGATGACATTCACATCTAAATTGACATCTCGCCCTATCGTTATGTAACCACGTACATCTAAACGATATGGATCAGCAACCGTCACGCCTTGGCGCATTAACTGGATAGCCTGTTCATACTGATAAAAACGCTCAAGCTGCATTAATTGCACCCTATCATTCACCCCCATGATTTCCTCTGCCTGCGTAGGTGACACAGAATGAATAGCGATACTTTCCTCTTGAGCAAGTTTAATAATATCAGTCAAGTAGTACTCACCTTGAGCATTATTGTTTTTAATAATAGGTAGCCATTTCTTTAGTAACCTAGCAGGAACTAAATACACGCCTGAATTAACTTCTTTAATTGCTCTTTCATCAACATCCGCATCTTTCTCTTCAACAATGCTAGTAATATTATTCTCTGTATCACGCTTAATACGACCATAGCCAGTTGGATTATCTAGTATCGCCGTTAGCATACCAATACTGTTTTCTGGTGTATGATCAATGAGGTCTTGCAAAGTGTGCTTACCGATCAGAGGAACATCACCATATAGGATTAAAATTTTTTCGTCATCGCTTATAAATGGTAATGCCTGCAATACGGCATGGCCAGTACCCAGTTGTTCTTTCTGCTCAGCCCATAAAACATTATGATGGGACATAGCTTCTTGTATTTGATGTCCTTCATGGCCAAAAATAATAACTGGTTTCAAGTCATTTGTAGAAATTGCTTTAGCGGTTTCAATGACTCTTTCCAACATAGCCTTACCTGCAATAGGATGTAAGACTTTAGGTAATTTGGAGTGCATGCGCTTACCTTGGCCTGCAGCTAGTATTACGGTACGGATAGACATACTAATTCTCACTCTATTTCATTAACAACAATGCCTGTTAACGCTTTTACAAACTCTTTAACAGGTTTTTCATGGGCGGTTTTTTTATCTACGCATAAAAAAGCGGTATGTTCTAATTTATCTGACATCGCATCAATCATAATAGAGTAATCACTAATAGGCCTTACTTCATGATGCTCACCCATTACCAAAATAGGATCATCTTCTCCACTATATGCTTGGTGTGGTGATGCTATAACAGATATTTGCCAATCTTGATAATTTCCCTTATGTATCTTCATAAAATCTTCTAAAGCAGCTTTCACTACATGGAGGTCCGCTTGAGCTAAACGCACGATATAAGGCATCTCGCGGTATTGCAAACGCTTAGCAATTTGAGCAGCAGGATTATTATCGTCTAATTCTGCTAATTGGCGTATCAAAGAGAACACATCGTAATCACATAGCTCTTTATAATTAGCATAATTATTTTCTAGAAATTCGCGTTTATCTTCACTGTAATTAGCACCTGATTCTACCGTTTGATTAAAACGATTAGCTGATAATAAAAATTGGCCCAACCGGGTTTGCCTAATATTTGCATAAGGTGCATGATACTCTAATACACAAGCTAAGTTTGCGAGTAACTCTACCAGAAAATGCTCTATGGCCAATTTCTTTTGTGAATGATAAATATTTCGTGTCATTAAGCGCCTAGCCATTAGATAGTGCTCTACTGCACCAACGCCTTTGTGGGTAATACCTAAACGCTCGCCATCACCTGAATCAACAATTGCCATACAATGCAACATCCAACGAAAATCAAATTCGCCATAGCGCACACCACAAAAATGACTATCTCTCAGTAAGTAATCTAAACGATCTGCATCTAACTGGGATGATACAATATCAGCTAACACATTTTTATGCGTTGATTTATGCATTATCATATTGGCAATAACATGGAACTTTTCTTCCGTCAGATGATAACGTGGATTTCGACGGTTGTAGTCAGTAAAAAATGCCTTGGTTCCGTAATCATTTAAAAAATAAGGCGTCCAATCTTCATGTCTAATTAATTTTTCATGAAAAATGCCCTCAAAGGCATGTGAAAATGGGCCGTGGCCAATATCGTGCAGCAAACCCGCAATCATCACTAGCTGACGCTCTTCATCAGCTAATCCAATTTTTTGAGCGATTTGACTGGCGGTATAACAACACCCCAAACAATGATTAAATCGGCTATGGACAGCGCCAGGGAAAATAAAATCACCCATTCCTAGTTGCTTAATATGTCTTAAACGCTGGAAATTAGGGCTATCAATAAATGGCTTGACCCAAGAATCTTCGGCGGAAGTGAATTGCATGGTCCCGTGAACGGGGTCTTTAATCACGTGATAAAAATTACTCATGGATGATCACCATTATCCAATACATTTTACATGTGTTTAATTCTAAGCCAAATTTACAAAAGATCTAGTACAATATGCACATATGTTCTTTCAAAAAAAGATGGTACGCTTTTACTGACCATCAAGGAGAGCACTATGATTATTGATTCAACCTCTGGAAAACGCATCGCCAATACGGAAAAACCCTTTATACTTGCTTTAAAAATGGGCGAAAATTTATTTGAAGGGATTATCCGTTGCGCTAAAGATGTCGGTTTAAAATCAGCCAGCATCAGTGGACTAGGTGCGCTAAACGATGTCACGGTTGCTTATTACGATTTAGCCACCAAAACTTACCATACTAAATTATTCAGTGGCATGTACGAACTCATTTCTCTACATGGCAATATTGCCACCCTAGATGGCCAACCCTTTTTACACATTCACGCCGCACTGGGACAAGAAGATTATAGCGTGGTAGGTGGTCATATTATGAGTGCAACAGTAGGACCATCTGCCGAAATCACGATTGTGCCATTAACAGAAACCATTAATCGGGCTTATGACGATCAAACAGGACTTAAGTTGATGTGCTCTATTGGGTAGACATTACAAACCAATCCTCTCAATCACCGCATAGCTCGAACCATCTGGTTTGGGCTCACTTTTAAACAAGGTCACCTCATCCACCGTGATCACTTCTTGTATTGGACATTCTACCTCGTCCAAAAACTGCAGCCTAATGCCTAACGGCTGCTTAATTCTGCCCAGCGTCAAATGCGCATGAAATGATTTTTTCTCAATTTCATAATTAGCAGCTTCAATTCCTTTGCCAATTTTTGTAGATAAATCAAGCAACCCATCTTGCATATCAATATCAATAAAAATAACTCTAGGCCTAAATCGATTAGGAAACACGGCCAATTTTCCCAAATAAAAATGCGTAGACTTTGCCTCTTTTTTAATCACATCTCGGACGAAAGCTAAAATAGCCGGCACATCATCACTGACTACTTGCGCCATAAATTGCAAAGTAATATGCAAATTATTAGGGTTACTCCAGCGAATAGCCTGACTGTTAGATTTTTCTTTGAGGGTGGTGATCAAGTCGCCTAACTCTTTTTTAAGCGCTGGCTTGATATCAACCGCAAAAAAAATACGCCAAACTTTTGGCAACGTCATTCCATTTCTCCCTATGATTGATTACTATGCTATTGTTCAGTCATTAGGATTCCATTATGGTTAAAAAACGCGGACTTGGTAAGTCATTAAATGCTTTGCTTGCTTATAAAGCAACCCCAGCAGAGACCTCAGACAGTGAAATATCAGCTCACGGGCATGAGCAGCTCGCTGATTTGCCTGTTGACCGTATTCAACGCGGCAAATATCAACCTCGCCATGAAATGGATGCTGATGCACTGGAAGAATTAGCCAACTCGATACGTGCTCAGGGCATTATTCAGCCGCTAATTGTGCGCCCATTTGGTGACAAGTATGAAATTATTGCTGGTGAACGTCGCTGGCGTGCGGCACAGATGGCAGGCCTCACTGACGTTCCAGTGATCATCCGAGACATTCCTGATGAAGCAGCCGTTGCGATTGCATTAATTGAGAACATCCAGCGTGAGAATCTGAACCCGGTAGAAGAAGCTGTTGCACTACAGCGCCTAATGGATGAATTTGAATTAACCCACCAGCAAGCAGCTGAAGCAGTGGGCAAATCACGCACAACCATTACCAATTTATTGCGATTACTAAGCCTGCCAGCTGAAGTGCGCAATTTACTAGAGCGCAGCTTAATTGAGATGGGACATGCTCGCACCCTCATCACCCTACCTACCACACTTCAATTAAAAGCGGCAAATATCATCGTAGCCAAAGGTTTATCTGTTAGAGAAACAGAAAACTTAGTAAAACAGCTACAAGCAGGTGAAACCAAGCCCTCCGAAAAGCCTATTGATCCTGACATCTTAAAGCTGCAAGAAAATCTAACTCGTCAATTGAAACTTAAAGTTGCCATTCAATGCAATGCCAAAGGCAAGGGTAAATTGGTAATACATTATCGTAACCTAGATGAACTAGATCGCATCCTCGAACAGCTAGATGATAATGTAGGAGCTGTTTAATTATTAAGGAATGGTGACCTGGCTAATGGCAGGGAATGAATTAACATAATTCATTCCATTCCATACCAATTGAAACCATTCTTGCATAGGTTGAAATACCTGCTTAGTATTTTCTGCATTGGTATAAGTTATTTGAATACAAGTATACGCATTACCAGCCATGGCGAGTAAACGATACGCATCTATGTAAATCTGATCGCCGGTTCTAACCAACACCTGGCCCAAAGAGTAGCTACTTCCCTGACTATAATCACAAATGCCATTGTTCATATAGCCCATATTAGCAATTCCACGAATTTGTATCGGTTGGTTATTTGGTGTCAAGAAATACGTTGAATGGATGGGCGCACTAGACATTCTATTTTTGGCACCAATTTGCCATGCTAGCGCTAATGCTGGACATAAGCCAATGACTAGTAATAAGGAGGCTAGCTTCATTCCCTGCATGCCTTATCAAGGTATTTACCCAAATTATAACATGAGACAACAGGGGACGTGACCTAGTTAGCAGCTCTATGCCAACCAGGCCTTAACGCTCTATATTCAACCAAAAATCTTAATCTTGAACAATAAAATCCTTTTCATTTAGCTCCTCTGCAGCAGATGTCTCGTCATTTTGAGCCATCTGTGGCCCCATAGCTGGTTGCTGGCTATCAGCATCAGATGAAGGAACAGCAGGCACTTCTTCTTTTCCAGTAGCATTTAACCCAGCCGCTACTTCAAATGGATCATCTTTTACTATCGTCACATCATTACTAGCAACCGCCTCTCCACTAGGAATAGGCTCTACTGGCTCAGCAGCTTTAGCAGCACTTGCCTCTTTTAAATTTTCAAATGCATTAGCCATGGCCACTGCTGGCTTTTTCACTGGCTTAGCATGAATCTCTCTAATAGCATTTACAAAATGCTGCGCTTCATCATAAGACATACCTGTGATTAAAACATGATTATCTATCGTAGATTTAATTATATTCGTACTAACGACCTTATCATTTAGAATAATATTAATTTTCTTACCGACGCTCTCGCTAGTCATAGCAGCTAATTTACGCGCAGCTAACGGTGTCAATTCTAAATGCACCCCTTGATAATGATGATCAGGCTCAACAATAATCGCGTTACTAATAGTAGTCGCATCTAAAATAAATTGATCTTGTACAATCTGCATAGTCATGGCAGGAGCAAGTTCTTCAGCAAACGCACAAGGAGCAACAACTAAGCTACTAAGTAAGGAAGCAATAAGTAATTTTTTCATGATCACGTCCATGTCGATGTAAAGGAAAGAGGCATTTTAATTAACTCACCACTAATATAACGTAATGTATCAAAAGATCAAACTCTTAGATAATTTACCAGCCTCTTCTAATGCTAATCTAGGCACTAGATACCCCGGGAGACAGGTTAGCAACTCAGCATGCAGCTCTTTTGCTCTCTCTAATGGTAAATCAAAATGTTGTGCGCCCTGCACTTTATCCAAAACATGTAAGTAATATGGCAACACATCTGCCGCAAATAACGCCTCACTTAAATCTCTTAACGCATCCACAGTATCATTAACCCCCCTTAATAAAACTGATTGGTTTAATACATGAATACGATTCCTTGGGAAAGCCTGCAAACTTTTTTTAACAGAGCCATCTATTTCTTGTGCATGATTAGCATGCACAACTACAACCACCGTACCTTTAAATGTTAATAACGTATTGATTAGGCTCTCTGTTACCCTCGATGGCAGTACGATGGGTAAACGGGTATGTATTCTCAAGCGACGCAAATGTGGAATGCCCTGCATTTTATCGATAAACAATTGTAAAAGCTTATCATTCACCGATAAAGGATCTCCTCCGCTTAAAATAATCTCATTAATAGCCGGTCGCTGCTCAATATACTCACGAATATTATCCCATCCTCTCATGCCAGGATTATTTTCTGTATAGGGAAAATGTCGTCTAAAGCAATAGCGGCAGTGAACAGCACAAGCACTTGTCAGCGTTACCAACACTCGACTGGGATATTTATGTAATAAACCGGGAATAGGGTTTGCTTTTTTTTCTGCTAATGGATCATCAGTATAGCCGGGTTGAGTGAGCAGCTCAGCGCCTAAAGGCAAGATCTGCTTTAGTAACGGATCTTGTAAATTATTCTTCTGAATACGACTTAAAAAACTATGCGGTACTTTGAGCGGAAAAGCATTAGCTGCAGCTAACGCTTGCGGTAACAAATTCGCATCCAAATCAAGTAGGGCTAACAACTCTTTAGGATCAGTCACTAAGTTAGCTAGCTCTTCTTGCCATGCAGATTTATTTATATTCGCCGCCAAAATATCCAACCCCTTGATATTGATAAAATAATAAACACTTAGCAAATAATTGATATAATTGTTTGTATACTACCTTCAAATCTACAAGGAGTCATGGCGTGTTTGATGCAGATCGAGCAATCACTAGCAGGGATGAAGACAAATTAAATCGCGCCCTATTTGCCGAATATCTGGCTCGCTGTATGCTTGACCACAAAGACTCCGAAAGTCTAGTCATTGGACTTTACGGTGGCTGGGGTGTAGGGAAAACGTCCATTATTAATTTAGCATTAGAAGAGCTACATTTTGCTAGTAATAACATGGAAGATAGCGAAAAACCCATCATTTTGAATTTTAGTACTTGGAGCTATTCTGGGCAAAACCAGCTAATTTACAGCTTCTTCCGACGACTTTCGTCCACTTTACGCGAAATCGACTATCTTGAAAATAAAGATGAGATTATTCATCTACTAGAACTTTATGTCTCATACTTTACGCAAAAGCCTGTTCCCAAGGCGCTTAGAACAAAGCAATCTCTTTGGAAAAAAATAACATGGCAAGAGAAAGAAGAGATACATGCGTGGGAATCAGGTAGAGACTTAACATCTGTTAAAGCAGAACTAAATACCTTATTAAAGCAACAAAAACATAAAATTATTATTACCATTGATAATATTTCACGAATGGAACCACGAGAAATAAAACAGATTTTTCAAATTGTTAAATCAATGGGTGATTACGCTAATACCATCTATTTATTAGCTTTTGATAAAGATCATGTCATGAAGGTAATTGATGAATTAGATCATGGTGGTGGCAAAAATTATGTTGAGAAAATAGTACAGCTACCATTTGCTGTCCCCCCCATATTAAAGCAAGACCTGGATAGAATCTTTGCAGATCGTTTAAGTGATGCTCTAAAGAGTGTACCTGATGGATCTTGGAATGTAGAACTATGGGCTGATATTTATTACAGCTCACTAAAATATTTTTTTGAAAATGGACGCGATATTACACGCTATGTAAATACGCTAAATTTTAGCTATCCGCGCTTAAAAGATATTGTTAATCCTGTCGATTTTTTTGCACTGACCGCCTTGGAAGTATTCACACCTGATGTGTATACTGGTATACGTGATAATAAAGATTTATTTACTGATTTATTTGATCACGTCTATGCCATGACAGCGCTGCAAAACCAAAAAGATATTGCACGTTGTGATGAGATTTTGAATAGGACAAAGCGCCTTCCTAAAGCTATCATATTAGAACTACTAATACGTTTATTCCCACGCATTAGAAAGTTATATCAACCAGATGTCTCTTTTTATCATTCAGAAACAATTGCTAGAAATCAAAAAAGACTATCTTGCCCAGATTTATTTGATGTTTATTTTAGATTATCCATGCAATCGACACAAATACAGCATTCTGAATTTGAAACAATACTTGCCATTGCATCTAATGATGAAGAGTTTGACCAAGCACTAGCTCGACTTAATCAAGATAACAGAATACTCAAATTTATTGACCAGCTAGATGGTAGCATTTTGCAGAAAATACCGCGAGATCAAATTCAAACCATAATAAATGCCCTTATTGATAATGCTGATCTATTTCCAGTAGGTGCGACTGACCCATTAAACCTAAACACCCCTATGCGCATTCATCGCATTATTCACAAATTACTACAACGCTTTAGCAAAGCTGATGATCGCTTTATTATCTTGCAAAAAGCGATTAATAAGGCAATCAAAAGTCTCTACATCATTGTACATGAACTAAATGAACAGGCTCATGAACACACGAACAACCCGGACACTTTTTTGCCTATCGAATTTAGAGATTTGACAACAGATCAACTAAATGACTTAAAAAAAATAGCTGTCGAGCGCATCAAGTTTTGGGCTGAAAATGGCAGCTTGGCAACACACCCCCAAATACTCTCTATATTATTAGCCTGGCTTAACTGGGGAAATGCTAATGAATGTCAGCAATACGTTCACAAATTAACAAAAACAGATAAGGGATTGGTTGATTTTTTAGTGGCTGCACTAAATAGCGCCATTGATGAAGCGATGACTCATTATCAGAAAAAAGATTACTGGAACGATTTAATTCAGAACATTGAGACTTTTATATCGATTACTGAACTACAAATACATGCTAAAACATTATTTGAAGATGGGCACTTCGAAAAGTTAAGAGAAAGAGAGCAGCTAGCGTTGATGATCTTTTTAGACTTAGCTCATGTTGATACAGATAAGACAATTCCTAATACATCTTAAGACAAACAAGCTTTTCCGTATGAAATACTTTACATGCAGAAAACTTACGATAAAGAGGCAACAATACTGAAAAATACTCGTGGTTTTCGGCCATCACCAATCAGCTCTTCTGCTGCCACCTGCTTGGTTAAAGTCTGTGTCCACATAAAATTACCACTAATATATTTAGTTGCAAAGAACCTAACCCCTATGCCTGTCGATGTGCCACTTACCTTAAGTGGTGTACCTCCAACATAAAGATAATTCCAAATCGCGCCTATATCATAAAAAGTGTAAAATTGTAAATTTTGAATCTTAAACCGTTCTAATGGTAAATCGTAACGCAACTCTAAACTACCCGCCAATCCTTTATCGCCAATAATCTCAGCCACATCATAGCCACGACCTAGTTGACTGCCGCCAAATGTAAACTGCTCAGAAGCTAATAGTGGATTAAATGCATACTGGCCTGTACCCAAAATAAAAGCGGACCATGGCCCTTTAATTAACTGGACCCTGCTGGCTGTTGCCTGAATTTTAGAATATGTTCCACGACCACCTGGACGAGATGTTTCTGCTGTTTGTGGATTGAAATTTGAAGTATAGCCAAATATTGGCAACCCTTGACGAAGGTCGGCACTAATTAAATTAGAGCCATAAAAACGATCCGCAAAATTATACGTGCCACCTAAGCCAAGACTACGTAAATGATCTGCATATAATTGCGTACCAAACAGATTTTCTTGCACATTACTATCTAAGATATTGAAATTGACACGCCAAGTTAAGCTTTCTGAACGTGTTCTTATCCAGGGCAACTGCCATGTCATGTAATAATTCGTATTAAGACCACTGATTTTGATTGGTTGCAATACAAATCCTGGCCTGGTGTAGACGCGAGTACCACCAAATAAGAGTCGTGCACCTTCCGAGTTAACCGCCATGTTATAATTCATATCCATGTAAGTTAACTGGGCACCCTTAGGTGTCTTGGTCATGGTTGCTTGTAACGCATCACCTGAGGTAATCAGTGAATTAGCAGAAACATTTGCTGTCATTTGCTGCGGGCCAATATAACGTGTGCCATAATCATCATAAGAGACATAACCCATCACTGGCTTTAATTCTGTTACCAAATTAACATCTGCTGCACCTGTTTTGTTTTTTGATGGCTCTAATACCGCCCTAACACGCGTACCAGGAATTTCGTTTTCCAATAAAAGGTATTTTTCCATACGCTTTATATCTAGCGGTGGACATTTAGCAATTTGATTACCAATTGCTTGCACTAAACAACGAGCTCCCTTGGGATCACCAGTCACATTGACACGACCAACACTGCCTTCAATGACCTGTATTTTGACAGCGCCACCCTTGACATGCTGTGGAGGCAAAATAGCACGAGATAAAATATAGCCATTGTTGCGATAATAATTTGTAATCGCTTGAACAATACCAAATAAATCAGCAACAGATATTTCTTTATTTAACTTATTTTTATAAAGTGCCTGAAGAGTTTGATCAGAAAAATGCTTGTTACCAATCAAAGTGATGCTATTTAACCTAAATTTAATTTTCTTTGCTTGAGCCCCTAATGCTGTTTCTTGGGGTTTAGGTTCAACTAGAGACGCAGATACTGGCTCTATCTGATTTTCTATGTGCTCACGCGATATCTGCTTACCTACCTGCTCAGGTAAAACAGATCCAGGCAAAAAACCTCCTAACGGTACTGCCCATGTAACTGAGCTCATTGTTAAGAGAGCAGCTAATTGTGTTAGCTTCATCAGTTTTGTTGCCTTCATTCAAAAATCCCTTTCCTAGCTCTTTAGTTATTGTATGCAAAAGCTAGTAATAGGGCCACTTAAATTTTTAGTTGCCCAAGGTGCTGAGAATGGTGCAATAGTCGCGGGCTCAATGACTAAATTTTGCAATAAAGCTGCAGGCGGTGTATTTGTTGTAACAATATTGCCCTGATCGTTAACCGTTGCGTATTTATTTTTATCGTTTAGGCAAACTTTATGATTTGACTTATTTGAAACACAAGGTGATCCATGATAAAAACCAATATCTAATTCACCGTTTTTGTAAGCTACGGCATATTCAGTTCCTCGCACACCTATTGTTGCCACTGGTGTATTAACCTTGTAATCACTTGGTTTATTTTTTGCAATTAAGCCTGTAATCGTTCTAAAGCCACCCTGTATTAAGCTCACCACATATTTACCAACAGAGCCACCCTTCTTAGCCTCTGGTTGGAAATTATAGTCATCAATTTTAAACTGAGTGTCTTCTCTAAACGTTAACAGTGTATTATCGGTAAAGACAATTTGAGCCTGTGTTTTATCATCAGTCACCAATAAATCTTTCAGATAAACAACAGATTGTTTTTGTAATATGCGTTTTTCTTTATTATCCATCTCAGCCGTTAATTCCCCCTTTACCCAAACAACACGGCCAACCGGTGTTGGTAAAGCAGGATCAGCAAAAGTAAGTTGCCAAACAGAACCCAAGAATAAAAAGGTTAAAATATAATTAATTTTCCTATTTGTGATCATGCTTAATCCGCCCCAATCTATTTTAAAGTTATCGCCAATAACACTTACCCTTTAATATCGTTAAAACTGGCCAACCTCTTAAGCTCAAACCAGCATAAGGCGTCCAACCACATTTACTAACTGTTCCTGAAATCGTTTCGGTACGATTCATATCAACTAATACCACATCATCATTAGGTAACAAGCCAAATATACGACGTGCATTACGTGAAGTTAATCTTATAACTTCATTCAATGACAAACGTTGCTGATAATAAGCATCTAACAACAATGGCAATACAAACTCTATCCCTGGCATACCTGATGGACAACTACCGTAAGGCTGCTCTTTTTCCGCCAATGTGTGTGGCGCATGATCTGAACCTAATATATCAATAACATTATCATGGATTGCTTCAAATAAAGCCAAACAATTTTCGCTAGAACGTAGAGGTGGATTGACAATTGCCTTACCTCTCAATGATTGATATTGCTCATTACTATAAAATAAATGATGCGCTGTTGTTTCTGCAAAGACAGGCAAGCCTTTTTGCTTAGCTGATCGGATTAATGCTATTTCATCTTTAGTACTAACATGTAAGATATAAAGCTTAGTACCAAAACGCTGACTTAGTTGTATTCCTTTATCAACAGCTACAATAGCAGCCTCTACACTGCGAATAATGGAGTGAGCCGAATAATCGGTCAAATATTTAAATTTTTTCTTATTTTCATGCAGAATATACTCATCTTCAGCATGAACTGCCACAATCATATTTTCCTTAGCTGCCATCTCAAATACCGATGCTAAACTTTCATCATCATCAATTACCAAATTGCCAGTACTACAGCCCATAAAGACTTTTATACCAATAGCATCATGCTTAACCTTGGCCAGCTCACCTAAATGCTGTTTGTCAGCGCCTATAAATAACTCATATCTCAAGGGTATATTAGCTGACTGTAATTGCTGATCGATGATTGATTTTTTTTCCATTAATAAGGTTTTAGTAATAGTAGGGGGCAATGTATTGGGCATATCAAATACCGTTGTACAACCACCACGTATGGCCGCTCTTGCTCCGCTCATCCAATCTTCTTTGTACTCCAAGCCAGGTGTTCTAAAGTGAACATGAGGATCAATCACTGCCGGTAACAGCAATAAATTGTTTGCATTTATTTCAATACAATCATCGCTAGAAACCTGATGATCAACAATACGGCCATCCGGCAACATAACATCTTTCAAAGTAATCATGTTTGAACCAATGCCATTTGATTTCTATCAAATGTCTTTTCACAAAAATCACAGGTCAACTTTATGTAATTGCCTTGCTCACTAACATTGAATAATGTTTTAATTTGCTCCGAATTAGTAATGCAATGCAAGTTAGGGCAAATAAAAATCTCCTCAACTTGCCCTGGCAGGGCTGTCATTATTTTTTTATCGACAAGATATTCATTAATAATGTTGATGGTAACATCTGGTGAAAAAATCTTAATTTGCTTTGCTTTTTCTTCACTAATAATATAATTCTCTATCTTAAGCAAATCCTTTAGCCCCATTTTAATGCTAGGCAAATTAAGCCCTATTGTTGCTCTATAACCATTATCAATAATATCCAATAGATTAATAATACGAATAGCTTGTCCTGCTTTAATATGATCTATTACGGTACCATTTTCGATCGCAGATACTGATAACAGTTTACTCATGGTCGTCTCCTAGAAGCATCGCTAATAATGCTTGCCTGATATAAACGCCATTTTTTGCTTGTTCAAAATAATAAGCATATGGTGTCCCATCAATCAATCGATCTATCTCATTCAGTCTTGGTAAAGGATGAAATACCTTTAGCTTAGGTTTAGCCTGATTCAGCATAGAAATAGTTAAGTGGTAAGGCTGCATATTAATATTAATGTCACCTATAGATAATCGCTCTTGTTGCAAACGAGTCATATATATAATATCAACCTTAGGAATAACCTCTTCTAAGCTAGAATGAAATGAATAGCGAACTCCATTCACTTTTAACTTATCTGTAATATCACTTGGTAATGCCAAGCTAGATGGGGATACTAAAAACAAACGAATGTCATAATAAGCGCAAGCATGTGCTAGCGAGTGAATAGTACGCCCATACTTCAAATCTCCCACTAAAGCAATTGATAGACCATCCAAACTTCCTTGGCATTCCTGCATACTAAAAAGATCAATCAATGCTTGGCTTGGATGTTGATTGGCACCATCACCCGCGTTAATAACTGGCTTATCTGATACCTTAGATGCTAATCTAGCAGCACCTTCTTGAGGATGTCTAACAATAATCAAATCTGCATAAGACGAAACAACCTTGATTGTATCTTGCAAATCTTCACCTTTCTTTATAGAAGCTGATTCCTGGCTATCAAACCCTAATATTTTTGCACCCAGCCTATACGCTGCCGTTTCAAATGAAAGACGTGTACGCGTTGATGGTTCAAAAAAACAATTTGCTACGATTTTATTTTTTAACAAAGAAGGGTGTGATTCTTCTTTAAATTTTTTTGCCAAGTCAAATACAGCTTGCATATCTTCTTTAGACAAATCGTTAATAGAAATTAAATCTCTATGCAGCCATTTACTTTTCATATCTATTTCTCGCCAGATAATCTTGCCAAGGTAAAATTGAATTCGGTTGCCTACCTTTGTAATTAATCAGACATTGAAGCATGATCATTGCTATCTGAGCATTAGTAATTAATGGTATATGATGATCAACTGCCATACGCCTAATAATAAAACCATCGGAATCTATTTTATTAGCTGTATCTGATGTGGGAATATTAATAATCAAATCCGTTAAATTATCCCCTATTATTGTCTGAATATTGGGCTCACTTTTCTCACTAGCTTTGCTTACAAAATACGATCCAATACCATTTTTAGATAAGTATTCATGTGTACCGCTAGTACTATAAAACTCCCACCCCATCTCATCTAACTGCTTAATATAAGAAAGTAATTTTGGTTTATGGTGGTCTGCTATTGATATCAACACACGCTTTCTAGGCAGAGATTGTTCTGCTGCAAGCCATGCCTTGATATAGGCTTCATATAAATTATCACCCAAACAAGCCACTTCACCCGTTGAAGACATCTCCACATTCGCTACTGGATTAGCACCTTTCAATCGATGATAAGAAAACTGCGGCACTTTGACACCAACATAATCTAACTCTAATGTCTCATAAGCAAATGGTGCTTGCTGACCCAGCAAAGCCTTAGTGGACACCTCTATAAAATTATACCCTGTTACTTTTGACACAAAAGGAAAAGATCGAGCAGATCGCAAATTACACTCTATTACCTGAATGAAATTATTTTTAGCAATAAATTGTATATTGAATGGTCCTGTAATATTTAATGCTTTAACGATTTGTTTAGTAATTTTTTTAGTTTTACGAATCGTTTCTAAATATAAGCGCTGAGGTGGAATAACCAAGCTAGCATCACCTGAGTGAATACCTGCATTCTCTATATGCTCAGTAATTGCTTCAATGATAACGACACCATTACTAGCAACACCATCTACTTCTAACTCTTTTGCATCTTGTATGAATTTAGAAATAACAACAGGATGCTCACTAGAGACTAAGGCAGCAGCTTGCAAGTAGTCTGCTAACATCTCTTCATTAAATGCGACATTCATAGCAGAACCAGACAAAATATAAGAAGGCCGAATCAAGACAGGATAACCTATTTTTTTTGAAAATTCACAAGCCTTCTCCAAGCTACTTACTGCTTGCCAAGCAGGTTGATCAATATGTAATTTATTCAATAAATCTGAAAATTTTTCTCTATCTTCAGCCTGATCAATGTATTCAGCCTTAGTACCGAGCAATTGATAACCCAGTTTTGCTAATGGCAATGCCAAATTATTGGCAATTTGCCCACCTACTGAAACAATTAACCCCTTTGCTCCTTCAAAGTCAGCTATATCGCACACCCGCTCTAGCGTCATCTGCTCGAAATACAATCGATCTGATTCATCGTAATCGGTAGAAACAGTTTCCGGATTAGAGTTAATTAAAATGGCCTGCTGATCAAGTGAGCGCAGAGTGCGCGTTGTATTTACCGCACACCAATCAAATTCAACTGATGAACCAATGGAATAAGGGCCTGAACCCAATACAATAATTGGCTTTTTAGTAGAAGCCTCAACATCATGGCTAGCAGCATGATAAGTTAAATATAAATAATTTGTCTCGCTAGCAAACTCGCCAGCTAATGTATCTATCTGTTTAACAAAAGGCTTTATATTTGATTTCAACCGTTGGTTACGTATGATTTGTTCATTTTGTTTCGTCAACAATCCAATTGCTTTATCAGAAAAACCATGCTGCTTAGCAGTAAGCAGAAGATGATTAGTCAACGATTCTTTTTTAATTCGCAACTCTAATAATGCTATCGATTGAATATGCAATAAAAACCAACTATTAATTTGGCTTAATGACTGAGCCTCCTCAACTAAACCACCTGCTAGGAAATATTGATATAAAGCAAATAACCGTCTATCAGTAGGGTGCTTAATTTCTGTTAATGGTTGTTGAATAGGATGAGGGTAATCAGTTAAGCATGAAGCGCCTATATTAAGCATACCTACTGCTTTCTGTAAACTTTCTGGAAATGATCGGCCTATCCCCATCACTTCACCAACACTCTTCATTTCTGTGCCTATTGTTCGCTCAGCTGCCTTTAATTTATGTGTATCCCAACGAGGAATTTTGACGACAACATAATCTAATGCTGGCTCGAAGAAGGCACAGGTTTTTTGCGTCACGCTATTTTTTATTTCATGCAGCAAATGACCTAAACCTAATTTCGCTGCAACAAATGCCAATGAATAGCCGGTTGCTTTAGAAGCTAATGCACTTGATCGTGATAATCTAGCATTCATCTCTATTACACGATAATCTCCAGTGACCGGATGTATAGCAAATTGAATATTACACTCACCAACAATGTTAAAATGGTTGGCAATTGCAATAGACATATTGCGTAAAGATTGATGTTCTTTATTGCTTAACGTTTGAGCCGGTGCAATAACAATACTTTCTCCTGTATGCACCCCCATAGGGTCTAAGTTTTCCATGTTGCAAATAGTTAGGGCATTACCACCTTTATCTCTTACAATTTCGTATTCAAATTCTTTCCAGCCTAACAAATACTCTTCTATTAAAATTTGTGGGACTGTTGCAAAGCATTCTTTTATCCTTCGCATTAGTTCTGCTTCGTCATTAATTTTTCCTGACCCCAACCCACCTAAAGAAAAGCCTGCTCGCAACATAATTGGGTAACCAATTTTATTAGCTGCATGAATGGCTTCTTTCTCTGTTTTTGCAGAAAAGCTTCTCGGCGTTTTAATATGGATGCTTTCTAATGCCTGTTTGAATAAGTCCCTATCTTCTGTTTGCAGAATAGAAGCTATTTGCGTCCCCAAAACAGCTACTTGATATTTCTGTAAAATCCCTTTTTGATGCAGTGACAAACCTAAATTCAGGGCTGTCTGGCCACCAAATCCAAGCAGTATAGTATCTGGCCTTTCCTTTTCTATAATTTCTGTTACGGTTTCTAAATTTAGTGGCTCCAAATATAACTTATCTGCCATATGTGCGTCTGTTTGTACGGTGGCAATATTAGGATTAATTAATATAACTTCTATACCTTCCTCTTTCAGCGCTTTAATTGCCTGAGATCCAGAATAATCAAATTCACCAGCTTGTCCTATCCTTAGCCCCCCAGAACCTAATAATAATACCTTTTTAACCATTCATAACCTCACGGTAGAAATCATCAAACAGCCATGTTGTATCTTCAGGCCCAGGCGCTGCCTCTGGATGAAACTGGACAGAAAAAAATGGATATATTTTATGCTTGATACCTGCCACACTTTGATCATTTAAGTTCTTAAATGTCACCATCCAATGATCATCTAAACTATCTTCATCAATCGCATAGCCATGATTTTGTGAGGTGAGATAACAACGATTGTTAGGCAAATATAAACAAGGTTGATTATGCGAACGATGGCCAAATGGTAACTTATAAGTACTGGCACCAGCAGCTAATGCCATTAATTGTGTACCTAAGCAAATGCCAAAAATAGGTTTCTTTGCTTCCATTGCTTTTTTAATAATAGCGATCGTCTTCATGCATTGTGCTGGATCACCAGGGCCGTTCGAAATAAAAATACCGTCGTATGGCTCATTGGTAAAATCATAGTCGTAGGGAACTCGTTTTAATTTGACAGGATACTTTAATAATTCGCGGAAAATATTTTCCTTCATACCACAATCAATAACAATAATACGTTTTTCACCACTGCCAACTTCGTAAGGCTCTTTAATAGATACCTCATGCACCCAATCTATTTGATCAAATGCTTCAAACTCACCAACTGCCTGACCGCCTGGCACAATAGCGCCTGGCACAACCCCTTTATCACGTAAAGATTTGGTTAATGCACGTGTATCAACCTTAGTTAAAATGGGAATATTTTGAACCTGCAACCACTCTTTAAAAGATATTTTTGCACTGGGATTTGAATAGAATGGCGCTAGCTCAGAAACAATTACACCTTTAGCATGAATTTTTTTGGATTCCCACGTGAGTGCATCACTCACACCATAATTACCAATCAAGGGATAGGTAAATACTAAAATTTGACCTGCATATGAAGGATCCGTTAATGCTTCTACATAACCAACCATGCCTGTTGTAAACACAATTTCACCATAAGTGATATGGTCTTGCGCAAAGGCTAGCTCTCCGTTGAAACAATCACCTGATTTTAATATTAAATGCGCGCTAATATGCATATTGACTTCATCCTTTAAGTCAGTTTCATACTGCCATAAAGCAATTAGTTTGTATATGAACGACAAGGGTGCTAGCATATTTATATGCAAAATATATCGTTGATTAAAGCGCTATATAATATTGGTGTGTTTCAATTTGGTGAGTTCCAATTGAAAAGCGGCCAAACGTCTACCATTTATTTAAATTTGCGCAAAATTATCTCCTACCCTAAATTAATGCGACAAATTTCTGAAGCCATGTGGCAATTAGTAAAAGATCAACCATTTGATCTTATTTGTGGTGTTCCTTACACTGCGCTACCTATTGCGACGTGCATCTCACTAGATCACAATATTCCCATGATTATGCGTCGTAAAGAAAAAAAAGATTATGGGACTAAACAACTCATTGAAGGTGTTTTCCAACCCAAACAGCGCTGTTTAATTATTGAAGATGTTATTACAAGTGGTACTAGTATCTTAGAAACAGCGCATGATATAGAAAAAGCAGGCTTATCAATTAACCACCTGATTGCCTTAATAGATAGAGAGCAAGGTGGATATGATAAAATTGCAAGTCTTTACCCGATTGTCGCTGTGTTTAAAGTAACTGACATACTCACTCACTTATTATCAGAAAATATTGCCTCCCCTACTGACTACCCCTTTATAGAAACTTATTTAAAAGCGAGACCGTAATGATCACTCATTTAACTTACTCAGAACGAGCAAACTATTGTTTATCGCCACTCGCACAAAATTTGTTTAGGTTAATGGATGCAAAACAAACTAATCTTGCTCTCTCAGCTGATGTCACATCGGCTGATGCATTGTTAACCTTAGCAGAAAATATAGGGCCTGAAATATGTGTTCTAAAAACACATATTGATATGATAGAAGATTATACGCCTGATCTACCACAAGCATTATTGGCCATTGCGCACAAGCATCGATTTATGTTGTTTGAAGATAGGAAATTTGCAGATATAGGTAACACTGTTAAGTATCAATATAAAAGTGGTGTCTACAAAATTGTTGAGTGGGCAGACATTATCAATGCACATAGCTTACCTGGTGCAGGCATTATTCAAGGCCTAGCTGAGGTTGGCCGTAAAAAAAATCGTGGCTTACTACTCATCGCTGAAATGAGCTCTAAAGATCATTTAATAGATGCTGCCTATAAACAAAAAACACTAGAGATGGCAGAGAAATATGCTGATTTTGCAATTGGCTTTATTACACAGCGTGCTTTATCAAATGACCCACACTGGATTAATTTCACGCCTGGCATACAACTAATACAAAATGGTGACGAATTAGGCCAACAATACAAGACCCCTGAGCAAGCTATTCTAGAAAATGGTGCTGATATCATTATTGTTGGACGAGGCATTATTCATGCAGATAACCCTCTTGAAACAGCCACTAAATATAAGCATGCCGGATGGGAAGCATACCTAAAAAGGCAGCACACCAAGAAAGAATTGCCATAAATTTAATGATAGCAATGATCAAAATAATGCCAGGCATGCATTAAAATACGCTTAAACTCACATCCCGCTATTTAAACTACCTTATGATGAGAAAATTCAGTAGAATACGCGTACTTTTAGTCAGCATTTTTCATAAAGTGCTACATCCTAAAGATCACATATCTAGGAGATTCCCATGTCCGTATCAACCAGTGAGGCTAGGAACACCATGACTGCAGTTCAAAAAATTAATCTAACAATCAATGAGTTACTTGAAGAGGCATTAGCCAGAAAGGAAGGTGAATTTGCCTCCAATCAAGCATTTGTGGCAAAAACTGGCGCCCGAACAGGCCGCTCGCCTAAAGACCGCTTTATTGTCAGAGATACAGCAACAGAAAATGATGTTGATTGGAACCATATTAATCAGGCATTAAGTCCAGAACACTTTCATACACTCTGGAATACAGCACTTGATTACCTTGAATCACAAGATACCTACTTCACCTCCAATCTTCGCGTAGGACAACATGCTGATTTGGGCTTATCTGTCACCGTTATGACCGAATTAGCCTGGCATCATATTTTTGCTAACGTTCTCTTTATTCAGCCTGAAAATAAAAAAGCAGGCGTGCTAGAAAATACACAATGGACTATTTTAAGCGCACCAGGCTGTAAAACAAATGGCATAGCAGATGGTGTTAATAGTGATGCGGCTGTTATTATTAATTTCAGTGAACAAAAAGTATTAATTCGTGGCACCTATTATGCCGGTGAAATGAAAAAAGCAATGTTCTCTGTATTAAATTTCTTACTTCCTAAACATGATATTCTTCCTATGCATTGCGCTGCAAATATAGGCGAAGATGGTAAAACTGCCTTATTCTTTGGCTTATCTGGAACAGGCAAAACAACGCTGTCGGCTGATCCTAATCGTTTCTTAATTGGTGATGATGAACATGGCTGGGGTGAGGATGGCGTCTTTAATTTTGAAGGTGGTTGCTATGCTAAATGTATAGACCTTTCTCAAGAACGCGAGCCCATTATTTGGGATGCGATCAGACATGGCTCTGTACTAGAAAATGTGGTGATCGACCCTGTCAGCAAACAACCAGACTATGCCGATACTAGCTTAACACAAAATACTCGTGCTGCTTATCCGCGTGAATTTATTGAAAAACGTGTTGAAGCAAATTGCGGCAATCAACCCAATGCCATTTTGTTTTTAACTTGTGATTTATACGGTGTACTACCGCCGGTTGCTCGCTTAACACCTGAGCAAGCCGCTTATTACTTCCTAAGTGGTTACACAGCAATGGTTGGCAGCACAGAGGTAGGTGGTGGTAGTGGCATAAAGCCAACCTTCAGCACTTGTTTTGGTGCCCCCTTCTTTCCTCGCCCCCCAAGAGTGTATGCTGAATTATTAATGAAGCGCCTAGCAAACTTTGATACTGAAGTATATTTAGTCAATACCGGATGGACTGGTGGTGCGCACGGCGAAGGCGGTCAACGCTTCTCCATTCCAACAACACGCGCTATTGTTACTGCGATTGTTAATGGTGATATCAAACAAGCCGCATTTGAGGAACTACCAGGGTTTAACCTCGCTATTCCAACGGCTTTAGCCGGTGTTGAAACCAGCTTATTGAATCCTATCAATAGCTGGACAGATAAAGCAGCACACGACGCAAATGCGAAAAAGTTAATTGAGCAATTTATTGAAAACTTTAAGCGTTTCGATGTCAGTGATGCAATCAAACAGGCAGGACCCACTTTAAACTAAACGCTAACGTAGCCTACAGACCATGTAGGCTACTACCATGACCAATATGTTGATAAGGATGCCAACATGAGCTTTTTAAAAGAATTCAAAGCCTTTGCTATGCGCGGTAATGTAGTCGATTTAGCTGTTGCTGTCGTTATTGGCGCGGCATTTGGTAAAATCATCTCCTCCCTAGTAGATGGCATTATTATGCCTAGCATAGGCTTATTATTAGGTGGTATTGATATTTCAGATAAACAATTAATGATAGGACAAGCTACTATTAAGTGGGGATTATTCTTACAAACGGTCATTGATTTTACGATTATCTCTTTTGCCATTTTCATAGTCATTAAGTTAATCAACACCCTACAGCGCAAAGAAGAAGCGATGCCTAAAGAACCTAGCTCTGAAGAAAAATTATTAACCGAAATACGCGATTTATTAAAAGCAGACTTACATGCCCAAAAATAGTGATATTGCACATCATTTACTAGTCATCAAAGAACTAATCACATCTTACGAAAAAAAATATCATAGAGAGCCTGGCTGCGTGCAACTACTAGCAGCCAGCAAGATGCAATCTCCAGAAAAAATAATAGCAGCCTATCAAGCAGGCCAGCGTTTATTTGGCGAAAATAGGCTACAAGAAGCATTAGAGAAAATCATACAATTATCTCATCTAGATATCGAATGGCACTTTATTGGTAGTATACAGCGTAACAAAACACGTAAAATTGCTGAACATTTTTCCTGGGTGCATAGTGTTGACAGCACCAATATCCTAGAACGCTTAAATGAACAACGCCCACCGCATCTCCCACCAATTAATATTTGCTTAGAGGTCAATATTAGCAATGAACATAATAAAAGTGGTATTAACGCTGATGAGCTGCTTAGCTTAGCCCATCACTGCAAATCGTTATCGAATATTTCCCTACGCGGATTAATGGCTGTACCTGCGCCTAGTCATGATATACATCAACAACGTCTAGCATTTGCTCTACTTGCTAACCATTATAAAGAACTTAACAATAAAGGTTATCATTTAGATACCTTATCAATGGGCATGTCGGATGATTTTGAAGCAGCGATTGCTGAAGGCTCTAACATGGTAAGAATTGGCACACGCTTGTTTGGCGCAAGATAATCGACACCCAAGGCCTCATATGTTTAAATAAGCTCTCACTCTAGCAAGGAAGATGTTATGGCAACGCCTACAATCGCTATCATCGGCGCAGGAAATATGGGGCTTAGTTTAATTGGCGGCCTCATTACTGATAAGCATCCGGCAAACCAAATTATTGCTACCAATCCAAGTTCAGAAAAACTAGCTCGGCTTGAGCAACGTTTTAACATAAAAACAACCACTGACAACATGGCCGCAGCAAAAACAGCTGATGTCATTATTTTTGCTGTTAAACCACAGTATATTGCCGATGTTGCTAAACAATTGGCGCCTTGTATTCAAGAACATCGCCCCCTTGTTATATCAATTGCTGCTGGCATTAAAACAGCTCATTTACAAAAGTGGCTAGGTAATGACATTGCCATTGTTAGAGCCATGCCAAATACACCAGCTCTCATTGGATGTGGCGCAACTGCTTTATATGCCAATGATTTGGTAAAAACTGAGCAGCGCAATACAGCAGAATCCATGCTACGCGCAGTGGGCCTAACACTTTGGGTTAACAAAGAAGACTTGATGGATACCGTAACCGCACTGTCTGGCAGCGGGCCTGCTTATTTCTTCCTAATGATGGAAGCATTACAAACCGCGGCCGAGGAACTGGGACTACCGACGGAAACGGCAAAACTATTGACCTTACAAACAGCACTGGGTTCTGCCAGAATTGCCATAGAAAGCACACACAGCTTGGCTGAGTTAAGAAAACATGTTACCTCACCTGGTGGCACAACAGAAAAAGCCCTCTCCATCTTGGAAGAACACCAAATAAGAGATATATTCAAAAAAACATTATCAGCAGCCAAGGCTCGCTCAGAAGAATTAGCCAACTCATTAGGAGATAACTAAGATGTCAGATACCTTGCGTAACGCCTTAATATTTCTAATTAGCACTGTCTTTGATATTTACTTACTGGTATTGGTTGTTCGCCTCATTTTATCTTGGGTGAATGCAGATTATTTTAATTCATTAGTACAATTTATTGTTAAAATGACTGACTTTATCGTTAAACCATTAAGACGATATATTCCAAACTGGCGCCATATTGAATTCTCTACTGTATTACTAATACTCGTTATCGAGATGCTGAAGTTCTTTATTATAGGATTATTAACATTTGGTATGGCGAATGCACTTGGCTTAATCATCATGGCTTTCAGTGACTTCGTTAAACTCTTATTATCAGCTTTTTTCTATGCTATTTTATTTCAAGCTGTACTCAGCTGGATACAACCTAGCTCACCAGCTAATCGTATCTTGGTGCAGTTTACAGGACCTATATTACGCCCCTTTCAGAAAATATGCCCATCCATCAATGGGTTTGATATTTCACCTATTCCAGCACTAATCGTGTTGCAATTATTAATTATGGTTGTTGCTACCCCTCTAATGGCGGTCGGCATGGGAGTTGCTTTTGCATAGAAATAATAAAAGAAAATTTGTTTTAGCGAGTAGTAATCAGGGAAAAATTGAAGAATTTAATGAATTATTAGCAGGCCTTGCCATTGAGCTTATCCCTCAATCTGCATTTGGTATCGATGATGCGGAAGAGACAGGCCTAACCTTCATTGAAAACGCACTGATTAAGGCTAGGCAAGCCAGTAAACTATCTGGCTTGCCTGCCATTGCTGACGATTCAGGTATTGTTGTGCCAGCACTCAATGGTGCGCCAGGCGTTTATTCTGCACGTTATGCTGGTGAGCATGGCAATGCAAAATCCAATGTAAAAAAGCTACTCGCTGATATGGAAAATATACCTGATGAGCAGAGACAAGCTGCTTTTCATTGCACGCTCGCTTTTTTGCTGAATGAAACCGATCCTACTCCCATCATCTGTGAAGGCAAATGGCATGGGTCGATTTTACATGCGCCACAAGGAGAAAATGGCTTTGGCTACGACCCCATTTTTTATGTTGCTAGCGAAAATGTATCTGTTGCTCAGTTATCTGCCGAGCTTAAAAATGAAATGAGCCATCGTGGCATTGCCCTAAAAGCATTACTCGCTAAATTACCGGAAAAACTATGACGGCCTTATCTGTAGAAAAACTAACGAAAACATATAACAACGGCATTACTGCCTTGAAAGGGATAAACCTAGAAGTTGCTGAAGGTGATTTCTTCGCACTTCTCGGCCAAAATGGCGCCGGCAAATCAACCACAATTGGCATTATTTGCTCGCTTGTTAACAAGTCTAGTGGGACGGTGCGTATATTTGGCCATGACATGGATAACGAACGAGCCATAGCAAAATCATTTATAGGTGTTGTACCTCAAGAAATCAATTTCAGTCTATTTGAAAAAGTATCTCAAATCTTGATTAATCAAGCAGGCTATTACGGCATTCCTAAAAAAATTGCTTTAGAACGCATGGAAAAATACCTAAATGAAATTGGTTTATGGCATATGCGTGATCAACCAGCTATTCGCCTATCTGGTGGTATGAAGCGCCGGCTAATGATTGCAAGAGCATTAATGAATGAACCTAAGCTATTAATTTTAGATGAGCCAACAGCAGGTGTTGACATTGAACTGCGACGCACCCTCTGGGACTTTCTAGCACAACTAAATAAAAATGGCACTACCATCATCTTAACAACGCACTACTTAGAAGAGGCAGAATTACTCTGTAAGAACCTGGCTATTATTGATAAAGGCGAAATTATTGAACAATCGAATATGAAATCTTTGATCAATCGCCTAAATGTGCAAACCTTAATTTTAGATTTAGATGAATCGCGCTCTGAAGCACCTATTTTGAATGGATATAAACATCGATTTATTGACGATTCCAGTCTAGAAATTGAAATTCACAGGGGTCAATCCATCAATGAATTATTTGAACTGCTAACACAGCAAAATATTCGCATCAGTAGCATGCGCAATAAAACAAACCGATTAGAAGAATTATTTGTTAACCTCGTCTCAGAAAATAAAAGGTAGTCATTATGCAAACAAGAACCGGGCTTTATCCTAGCCTAATCGCATTACATACCTTGCTTAGAAAAGAACTATGGCGATTTTTACGTATTTGGTCACAAACTTTGTTTCCTCCCGTGATCACTATGAGTTTATATTTTATTATTTTTGGTAAATTCATAGGCTCACAAATTCGCATGGTAGAAGGATTTAGTTATATTCAATACATCGTACCAGGTCTTGTTATGATGTCTGTCATGACAAATGCTTATACCAACACCTCTTCTTCTTTCTTTCTAACAAAATTCAATAAAAGTATAGAGGAAATGCTAGTTTCTCCTATGTCTAGTTTCATCATGCTCTTGGGATTTATGTTAGGCGGTGCAATTAGGGGCATATTGGTTGGCATTATTGTAATTGCTATTTCCTTATTTTTTACACATCTACCGATTTATCACCCAGGTATTATTATCGCCATGGGCGTACTGGCTTCTATGGTGTTTTCTTTAGGCGGGCTCATTAATGGCGTATATGCAAAGCGCTTTGATGATATCTCATTCATTCCTACCTTCGTTTTAACACCACTAACCTACCTGGGCGGTGTGTTTTATTCTATTAAGCAGCTGCCTGAGTTTTGGCAACATGTATCTTTATTCAATCCTATATTAGCGATTGTTGATACTTTTCGTTATGGCATGCTAGGTGTATCTGATTTAAGTGTAGAGGTAGGATTTGGCCTGGTATTGGGGCTTTTTATTATTCTATTTTTCTGGGCATGGCGTTTATTACATAATGGTATTGGTATAAAAGTATAGCTATTTACAAAGTAATAATTGCCATTTACTCTTTGCTTTTATCACTTAGATTCATTTATAAGGAAGGTTCATGTTAAAACAGTCTCTCATTCTTATTGCTTTAAGCCTTGTGATTATTTTGGCAATGCCTTATGCACAACAAGCAACTCAATATTTACTAAATGCGCATGAATGGATATCTCAGATGCTCACCGATGTATTTTCTGGCGGTCAAGTTGGTAACTTTATCCGCGGATTATTAGCCTTGCTCAGTATCCCATTTCTATTATCACTAGGTATTGCTGCCATTTATTTTGCGATTAGACGCCACTGGATGCCATATTTCATCCATATTGTCTGGGCAACTTGGCTCATCCAAATCGGTGCTCTCCTAGCTACCTACAAAGTGTAGCTCAAGCAACCTAACCACTTGATTAAATTATGAAAAAATAAACAAACAGCTTTTTTGGTAGAATAATAATACATGGAGGATAGCATCTAAAGGATACAGAATGAATGTGAGACAATGGTCGCAAAATGCCATTCTACTTTTATCAGTTAGCTGTTTCAGCATTGGTATACTAGTCATTATTGGTTGGTATACCAAATCTTTAGC
This sequence comes from uncultured Coxiellaceae bacterium, assembly GCA_964480845.1. GTDB lineage: Bacteria > Pseudomonadota > Gammaproteobacteria > DSM-16500 > DSM-16500 > Aquicella. The sequence goes on from CAYZRM010000013.1 coordinate 29,467, forward strand.
TATGCTTACTATCAGCCCTCATTTTGCACCCATGCAATTTAATACAGCACTTTGTATCTGCCTTGCTAGCGTAGCACTATCGTTAATCAGCCTTAATAAAAAACTTTATGCTAATTTTTTTATAGCTAGTTTATTACTGCTTTCTACCCTCACTTTCTTTGAAATCGTATTTAATATCAATCTTGACATTGATGAACTATTTGTAAGTTCATTTGTATCAACAAACGAATTATATCCAGGTCGTATGGCACCTAACACTGCCCTTGGATTCGTGATCATCAGTTTTTTATTGGCTGTAATAAACAATAGAAAACTAACCACTATTATTAATATGCTACTCATTTTCTTTACCTTCTTTACACTCAGCATGGGTGTTATTGCCATTTTAGGCTATCTTACTGGCGTTACAACTAGCTTTGGTATTGGCCAATTAACCAAGATGGCTTTACATACGGCATTCTGTTTCATCTTATTGAATATAGGCATATTGCTGCAATTAAAAAAACAGAACAATATCTTACCCTGCCTGCTATCTGCAATCGTTGCATTTACAATTGCCAATATTACCTTCCTTGGCTGGCAAGCCATCAAACAAAATCAGGAAAAAAATCTACATAGTATTATCTATACCAAGTTAAACAACATAAAAAATCTATTGCAAACGGATCTAGAAGAACGAATATCTGCATTTCAACGCATTTCATATCGCTGGTTAAGTACATCTGATGGAACGCCAAAAGAACTTTGGGAATCTGATGCGATGCACTATATACATGATCAAATTGGGTATGTTGCAATTGAATGGGTTGATTCTAACTATACCATACGCTGGGTAGTACCGACCAAAGGAAATGAGCATGTCATAGGATTTAATCTGTATAAAGAAAAAAACAGAAGAGCAGAAATACAAGCAGCCATCACACAAAACAAATTACAAATAAGCAATCAACTTGATTTAATTCAAGGTGGTAAGGGTGTTTTACTTTTCAGTCCTTTAATTAAAAATAACAAAGTGTTAGGCTTAATGGTAGGTGTCATTAATACACAACTATTCATTGGAAATTTGCTTAATAAAATTGATCTTGAAGGATTTTCAGTACAAATAAAAGATAATACATCTACGCTGTATGACAACAGAAAATCTGATTCTCCTACTAACAAAGCTTGGCAACAAATCGCTACGATTAATAGCCTATATGGCCACAACTGGAATATCGCCCTTAGTCCGAACAATATCATACTCAAAAAAAATCTATCCACCCTATTGCCGTCCATTTTTATTTTCATAGGCATCATGGTTAGCTTTTTATCTGGCTTGTTAACTAGATCACTCATTTCAATAAAGGAATTAAAAAACCAAACACTTAATGCCAACGAACGATTGCAGGGTATTATAGAAGGATCTACGGATTATATTGTTGCGATAGATTTAGATTGGAATCTAATTGCCTTGAACAACAAATATAGAAGTGAAATTTACCGCTTGATAAAATTAGACCTAAAAGTTGGCATGAATTTCAAATATATTGCAGAAAGGCTTTCTCAAGAAAACAGGGATAAAGTCCTTGCCTTATGGAAAAAAGCATTGAATGGTACTTCATTTACGATAGAAGAATCATTCAAGGATCACCAGTTTATGAATCTAAACTTCGAGATTAGATACAATCCTATTTTTGATAGAAATGGTGAATTAATTGGTGCCAGCCATATTGCAACGAATATTACTGAAAGAAGAAACAAAGAAGATGAACTTCTTATTTACAAAGAAAAGCTGGAAGACTTGGTCTCCGAACTAGGTGACAAAAATAAGCAGTTATTTTCTTTAAAAGAATTCTCTAGCCTTATTCAAACAAATAAGACACTATCTGATTCTAATAAGATTATTAAAATTTATGCCACTAAGTTATTTAATAATTTATCGGGAGCTCTTTATTTACTTAATCAAAACAATGATGAGCTATCCATAACCATCGAGTGGGGTGATATACAAGCTAACAAACCATCTTTTTCCATCAATGACTGTTATGCATTGTTAAAAAATAGCCTGTATACCATTGATAATACACAGCAACAATTAATGTGTCATCACGTAGAGTCATCCCCTAAAAAACCGAGTGGATATGCATGCATACCTTTATTTACCCAAAGAAAAATGTTGGGAATTTTATATATAGAGCTACATAATGAGCATGACACAGAAAAAACTTTAACCCTAGCACAAATGTTTGCTGAGCAAATATCCTTAAACATAAGTAATATACAGTTACAAGAGCATCTCCAATCACAGTCAACGCATGATGAGCTTACTTCATTATTTAATAGAAGGTTTTTTGATGATTTCATTGGTAAAAAACTAGCTAGTGCAGATAATCAATCTTTTAATATTTTACTAATAGATATCGATTTCTTTAAAAAAATAAATGACTATCATGGGCATTTAGTGGGTGATAAAGTACTGGTCAAACTAGGCCAACTACTAAAGAAACATTTTGCCTCTCCTAATCTGGCAGCCAGGTGGGGTGGGGAAGAATTTATCATTTATTGTGAATCATTATCAACTGAGCAGCTCATAAATGCTGCTGAGCAATTCAGAGAGGAAGTTGGACAACTAAACATAAAAGCACCAACAGAATCAATATCTTTTACGGTGTCTATTGGCATCACTAAATCTGACAGCTTACTAGATGATAAAGAGTCTTTATTCAAACGAGCGGATGACGCCCTTTACGCAGCTAAAAAAGCTGGTAGAAATAGAGTTATCTACCATGAAAATTAAATCCAGTAGGCTGTTTTAACCATCACCTTAGATATTAAGCTCATTAGTTGCTTAACTGGGCGTGGCAGTTCATCTGCGCCAGATAAAATAGCATCATCCCTATGCTTTGCTTCATCTGCAGCCATTTTCTTTAGAATAATAGCGCTACGCTCATCATTTAAGGGTAATAATGCTAGATGTGACTGTAAATGTTTAATTACCTGCCGCTCAGTCTCGGCAATGAACCCTAAACTCCAGTTATCTCCTATCATACCAGCCATCATCCCTATGCTAAATGATCCCATATACCAAAAAGGACTTAAGTAGGTTGGATGACTATCTAATTCATCTAAGCGCAACTTACACCAGGCTAAATGGTCACCCTCTTC
>CAYZRM010000014.1:0-6695 GCA_964480845.1 uncultured Coxiellaceae bacterium
TAAGGAAGGCGAGAATATGGAATTATATTTGGTTGGATATGGATCAGGAATAGCAGGTGCAGATGTCGGTAGTGGGAATGGTCCTTTAAAGATGCGTCAATCTGCCTATATGAAACAGCTTGAGGTGCCTGTTGTCTGGAAGGATATCATTAGGGCGCCACTTAATAAAAAGATAGATGAATCAGTTGTCGAAGTCTGTACAGCTTTGGCAAGGCAAGCGGCTGACTTGACACGTAAAAAAGTGATGTTCAATGTACTAGGTGGTGATCATTCTTGTGCCATAGGGACGTGGAGTGGCGTGGCTGAGGCTATGCGTGCCCAAGGCGATATTGGTTTAATCTGGATAGATGCGCATATGGATAGCCATACTCCTGAAACCTCGGAGACAGGCCGTATTCATGGTATGCCTTTAGCAACACTGATGGGGTATGGGCTAGATACCTTGACGACTTTGTTGGGGCGGCAACCTAAATTAAAGCCAGAAAATGTTTGTTTGATTGGTGTGCGTAGCTACGAAGAGGGTGAGGCTGCCCTATTGAAGCATTTGAACGTAAAAGTCTATTTTATGGATGAGGTAAAGGTGCGGGGAATAGATGCTGTGCTAGAAGAAGCAGTGAAGCATGTGACTGCTAAGACAGTTGGTTATGGGGTTAGTCTGGATTTAGATGGAATTGATCCTATTGATGCACCAGGGGTGGATGTGCCTGAGCCCGATGGTATACGTGCGGTTGACTTGCAGGCTAGTTTGGCGAGTATTGCTAAGGATCCGCGTTTGATCGCAACAGAAATTGTAGAGTTTGATCCGCAGTATGATGAAGATGAGAAGACAGAGCAATTAGTGGTGTCATTATTACAGCTATTTAGTAAAGGTAGGGTGTATGGTCATCAAGCTTGAAGTGAATATTGGGCAGCAGATTTTAAGCGTCTTAGATGAGAATAAACTGATTAAGCAATATCAGGTATCGACAGGGAAAAATGGTGCGGGCGAGTTATCTGGTAGTGAAAAGACACCCCGAGGTAAACATGTGATTAGAGCCAAGATTGGAGAGGGGCAGGCATCTAATGCTGTATTTGTAGGAAGACGGCCAACCGGTGAAATATTTGATGCTGCTTTGCAAGCACAATTTCCTGATAGAGATTGGATTCTCACGAGAATACTTTGGCTAAGCGGGTTAGAGAAAGGTAAGAATCGCTTTGGGCAAGTTGATACGATGCGGCGTTATATTTATATACATGGGACGCCTGATCATGTGGTACTGGGGGTGCCTGGTTCTAGGGGGTGTGTCAGAATGCGTAATGCTGATCTAATTGAATTATTTGATATTGTATCGGTGGGGACCGAGATTACCATCCTGGAATAAGCGAGATATGGTAAGCTAGAGGTGGATTTAAGATGTGATTCATCTGGTGTGAGGACTGTTATGACAGACAAGATCCATCAATTATTAGATTTCTGGTTTGGCGATTTAGGGTCTGCTGATCTGCCTACTAGTAATCGTACTAGTTTATGGTTTGGTGATAATGAAGAGCTCAAAATACAGATGTACGATTTGTTCAATCAAGAATTTGTAAAGGCGCAGCAAGGCAAGCTGGATAAGTGGGCGCGTACTTCGCGTGGTTGCCTAGCGCTGATTATTTTGTTGGATCAATTTCCTCGCTATTTAAATAAACGTAATGCTAAAGCATTTGACTATGATGCGCCTGCTTTGAATTTATGTCTGCAAGGCATAGAAGAAAAAATGGATCAGTCGCTTACCTTGATTGAAAGGGTTTTTTTCTATATGCCATTGGTGCATTCAGAAGACGCAGAAATGCAAGAGAAGTCTATTCGCTTATATCAGTCCCTGGTGAATTTATCCATGACAGAGACAACCCAGGTTTATCAACTATTTTTAGCTTATTCTTATGCTCATTACCGAGTCATTAAAGAATTTGGGCGTTTTCCGCAACGCAACCAGATATTGGGGAGAAAATCTACCCAAGCAGAGCTGGCATTTCTGAAAAATACATAATATCATTAGTTTTTCTTGGAATATGAATCACGAAGGGATCAATATGAATAAAATGCGTTCGCTTGTTTTGGCGTGTGTTAGTGTTGCCGCCATTGCTTCTTATACCTCTACTTTTGCAGCTACTCGTGCTAACACAGCTAGCCTAACATTAGGTGCTGGTTACGAATATTTTGATTCTAAGCGTGGTATTGATAATACCAGTATGCCTATGGTTATGCTTGGGTATAATTTCACCCAACATTGGGGTTTTGAAGCTTTGTTAGGCATTTTTAATACTAATTTCAAGTCACGCGTCAATGATCAAAGACAAGTAAACGGTGATTTGTTTGCAATGGATGCCGTTTATCATTTTAATGCTTATAAAGATGTCATAGAGCCATTTGTATTATTAGGTGTTGGCGCAACCGGCCTAAATCCAAATCAATTTGATGGTCATAATGAAGGGAATGCGAATGCGGGTGTGGGTGCGCAATTCTTCTTTGATAAATCAATTGCTTTCAGAGTGGAGGCGCGTGATTTTTACACCTTTACTGGTGGTAAAAATGATGTAGTGCTAGATGCAGGTGTGACTTTCTTGCTAGATATTTGCTAAAGATAAATTAAAAATCCCTGTTCGCAGGGATTTTTTTTGAGGTACCATGTCTGATCCTCGTATTGATTTTCAAAAACTTCCTGTCGAAATAAAAGAGAATATATTTTCTAAGTTGCCAGAAATCAGTGGTTGGAGTTCAGCATCATTCTTTGGTAATGCGAATAAAAGAGAGCGAGCACGAATTGAAATTGATTTGTCAGCTGCTTTAAAATCACCGCAATTAATAAAGCGACAGAAAAATAAATTCATTTACTGGTATCAGTATATTGATGATTGTTACCTAAATGCCGACTATTTAAAAGATAGGGTGCTTCTGAATTCTCTTTTTTACCAAATGCCACTAAGTTATCAGTGGTGTGCTTTGGCTTTATATGGAAAGTTAACGCAAAGACCAGTTGATTTGAGTGGGTTAGATGATTATGTTAAACAGCAATTGCTAGCAGATGAAATATATAATTCAACCAGTGGGCTTGGTTATTATATTGATATTGTCAGTTTTTTTAGTAAACAAAATAAGATATTGCTAATCCAAAAAATACTTAATTCGCTAACTGAGTTTAAAAATACAATATATATTAACCAACTAGATGATGTTGTTTCATTTTTGTCTGAGAGCGATGCTTGTTTATTGGTGACAGATGCTAATCTTAAAAGACTGTTTTCATTTAATGTAGCGCAGAGAAGCTGGCAAAAAATCTACACGGATATCTTGATAAAACTGATAAGAAATGTAGATGATCAGAAAAAAATTGATATTCTAAGTAAGTTGCTTAGCATGGCTGATCAAACTTTTAAAGATAAAGAAAATGTTGAGCCCTTGCTATATTTGCTAAATAAAACTCTGCTAGTCACAACTAGAGTAGATAATAATCCATTATATCAGGCTTTATTATCTAATGCTTATCGCTATATTAAATTACACTTAGCATCAGCTCGCGGCGATCAAGAAAGTACTTCTTCACTTTTCCCAATCCTAGAGTTAATTTTGGTGAGATCAACAGATCAGCAGCTGCAACATGATGTAGATCAATTGCTTAATGGTCTTGTGATCGAAGACCACTCTGTCGATGGAATAGTGAATCTGCCTGACCTGACTAGTTTAAATAATAGATGCTCTAAGGAATCGTGGCAGATAAATGGTCTTTATGATAGAGGTGCTCTGTTTGTTGAGATGGCAGGTGAAATTCCTCTGCTAGGTAGAGAAGGCTTATTGAAGTGCTTCGATATTTTTAAAGAAGGGTATCAACGTGATCAATTTAAATGTATTTCAGCTGCTAATCGATGGGTTGCATGGCGCAATTTTTTGAGGAATAAATTCATTTCTAGTGGGCAGCGTGTAGTTGTATTGAATTGGATAAAATTAGAGTTGACAAGGAGGTTTATTTTTCCTGAGTTAGTTAAAACGGTAGGGCTGCTCGAAGATCAGGATATTCTTGCTATTTTCAATGCTGCACTTGCTGGTTATTTGAGTGGTCCTTGTCTGAGTCTCATGGATGCCTTGCTTTATCTTCATTCTGAGCTCTATTTTCCACTGATAGATAGTGAAATTGAGACTATTTTTTTGAAAATTAGTCAGTTTTTATTATCCGCTCAGTATCAGCGTGTTTCAACTTCTCAAACGCAACCTGTTTCTGTTGTCAGTGCTTTTATACTGCTATCAAATCTTGCTAAACAGCAGGTAACAGAAAAGATGATGGTGGATATTGTTGGGTTATTGCGTTCTGACTTGTTGCCTGAAGCTAAATGGTATTTGTTGCAGTCGGCTAATTCATTTGTAATTGGCCAGCAGTATTGGCCTACATTAGTTTCTTATTTACCTAGTATGAAGGCGAGTGATGATGTGGTGTTAGTGTTAGCAAATTACATCCATTTTTTAGGTAGGATAGATCCGCTTTATTATCTCAGTTGTTTAGATGCGTTAGACCAAAATGGGAATAACCAATTTTTATTAAAAATGCTATCAAGTTTAGCCGCTAAGCAATTGCCTGTTGCCGCAGTAGAGCGTTGTTATGATATGTTAAATAGATGTTGTGAGGATAAAGAGAAGAAGATTGCTATCATGGTTAGGTTATCTTCATATTCTGTTTTGCCAAGTAGGATGATTTCTCAATTTTTAAGAAATGCAATGCTTGAAATAACATTAAATGTGGCTGCACCTATGCAGTTTGAAATTTTAAGGCATTTAATATTGCAGTCAGATATTACGATAGAAGATTTAGAAACAATAGAAGCCGTTGTTTTGGCCCATATTGAGCATAATTCACAAAATTTATTGAGTGCGTTGGGTTTGATGGTTGCTTGGCAGCAAGCGGGCTGCCAGTTGAGTAATCAGTTCTATTCGGAGAAGTACTTAAGGTTGCTAGAGCATGAGGAGGCAGCTGTTCGAGAGGAAATGGCGCATTGTTTAAATGCTTCAGCAGCATTTCATTATACTATGCTGGAAGACATTTCCTCAGCAGAAGCTGTTATGCTTAGCTGTATTGGTAGGGCAAAAGAGAGTCTCAGTGCTACTCCTCGCCAAATTTGTTATTGATTAGTTTTTCAATGGCAGCGAGTGCGAGTGTTTCATCATCGCCATTAATAATGACGTCCATTTCATTGTCTTTCTGTGCGCCTAGCGTGATCACGCCCATAATACTTTTACAATCCACTGTTCGATCGCGGTAAACCAGCTCAATACGGCTTTGAAAGCGTTTTGCTAAATCGACTAATTTTGCTGCTGCGCGGGTATGCAGGCCTAATTTATTTTGTATGATTAATTGCTGGCGTATCATGTTTTTTCCAATTGTTAAAAGTTATAAATTAAATTCATCGCCAAGGTAGACTGCTCTTACTTCATTATTTGCTAAGATTGTCTCAGGATTGCCTTCGCAAATTATTTTACCCTGATTAACGATGTAGCCTCTTTCGCAGATATTGAGTGTGTCTCTAACATTGTGGTCGGTAATTAAAATACCCATGCCACGACTGCGTAAATGAGTAATGATGCGTTTGACATCAAGTACCGAGATAGGGTCTATGCCAGCGAAAGGTTCATCTAATAGGATAAAGGTGGGTTCAGTGGCGAGTGTACGGGCAATTTCAGCTCGACGTCTTTCGCCACCTGATAAGCTTATGCCTAGGGTATCGCGTATATGGGTGATTCGGAACTCTTCTAGTAATTGCTCTAGTTTCTCTTTGCGACTTGTTTTGTTTAAGTCTTTTCTAAGCTCTAATATAGCCATGATATTTTGTGCAACAGTTAGCTTGCGGAAAATAGAGGCTTCTTGAGGGAGGTAGCTTAAACCCAAGTGCGCTCGTTCATGGACTGGTTTATGAGTAATATCAAGATCATCTAGTTTGATGCTGCCACCACCCACTGGAATGAGGCCAACTGTCATATAAAATGAGGTGGTCTTGCCAGCTCCATTCGGGCCTAGCAATCCAACAATTTCACCGCGATTAACATGTAATGATACATCCTTGACAACTTCGCGGGACTTGAATTTTTTATAAAGATGTTCTGCACGTAAGGTATTTGGCATGGTCTTCATCTATCTGGATTATAAACAAGTACTGCACGGCCATTTTCCGACGCAGGTACGATAATAGTCTGATCTTTCATATTATAGTGGATTACCTTCCCTTGGAAGCTATTTTCACCCTGAGTGACTAAAGCATTTTGCTTAATAATCACATTGGCGGCGAGGGGGTAGTAGGTGATGACATTGCCATTGGCATGAATTTCAGTGTCATTTACGTTAGGTAGCGTCCAATAATGAGCAGTTTGTACTAACCCATAAGCAATCGCTTCTTTTATTTTGTGGTCATGGCCACTTTTAGTGATTAGTCGATCAGCAATAATATGGGTGGTGCCTTGATCAACTTTGACATGACCTTCAAAGGTATTAATGCCGGTTTTGTAATTATAGTTGCTAGTATCAGCAACGATCATAAGTTTTTGGTTGCTATCTTCTGGTAGTGCTTGCGCGATTCCAGTCACAAAAATAAATGCTAATCCTGCTAGGATGGTATTACCTATTTGGAACATATTCGCCTCTTGCTTGCGACAATAATTTAATATTGCCATTGTTCATATCTGCTTCCATGCC
>CAYZRM010000014.1:6795-15718 GCA_964480845.1 uncultured Coxiellaceae bacterium
GTGGCAATTTTCATGCTGGGTTTGCCTTGCTTATTCATGACTAAGGCATGTACATCTTCCATAAAGGCATCAGGTAATGAGCTCGTGTTGATAGCTGGGCTGCTGGATGAGTGAAAAGATAACAAGGTTGTCCAGACAGCCAGGCTTAGGATGCTAAGAGTTGTTAGGCCAATAATCGTATTTTTCTGTATCATTACCCGCTCGTTTTTATTATTTAGTGAGGTAAGATTGTATCACAGCCTGATACTGATTTTTCGATTTCATGATAAATTCGCATGCTTCACGCACCGCGCCTTTGCCACCCTTGTTTTTTGTAATGTAATCAGCATGTTGCTGGATGATTTCCACGGCATTAGGTACGCTGATGGCAAGTCCTGCCCGGCGTAAGAGGGGAAGATCAGGTAAATCATCGCCCATATAGGCAATTTGGTCATCAGTTAAGCCTAATTTAACCTTTAACTCTTCATAGGCTGGGATTTTCTCATCATGGCCTAAAAAAGCATGCTCAATGTTTAATTCTGCTAGGCGGCGTGCAACGGCCTCAGATTTTTTGCCTGAGATGACGGCAACCGTAACCCCTGTTTTTTGTAGCAACTGTATGCCTAGGCCATCATGAATATGGAAGCCGCGCATCTCGGTGCCGTCATTTAGATAATAAAGAGCGCCTGTTGTAAGGATGCCATCTACGTCTAGGATAAGTAATTTAATACCTTCTGCTTTTGCTTCTACTAACATTAAACAACTCCTGCACGTAAAATATCGTGAATATGTAGGATGCCAACGGGTTTGTGTTCGCTATCAACAACGACTAGTGATGTGATTTTAAATGATTCCATTAGGTTTAGGGCTTCTGCTGCTAACAGATGACGATCGATAGTTTTGGGGTGGCTAGACATCACTGTGGTAACAATTGTTTGCTGTAAATCATGATTGCTGTCTAATACACGACGTAAGTCACCATCAGTGAAAATGCCAATTAACTTACCTGTTTGGTCAACAATAGTAGTCAATCCTAATTTTTTTTGTGTCATCTCAACCAAAGTGGTTTTTAGATTGGTTGTATCGCTGACCATAGGAATAGCATCATCTTTATGCATAATTTCATTTACTGATAGCAGTAAGCGCCTGCCTAATGCGCCACCTGGGTGGGAAAGGGCGAAATCATTTTCGGTAAATCCTCGTGCTTCAAGAACGGCCATTGCCAGTGCATCACCCATTACCAATGCGGCGGTTGTGCTAGAGGTTGGTGCCAAGCCCAAAGGACATGCTTCTTTGGTAACGCTAACATCTAGGTGGGTGGACGCTGCTTTAGCAAGAGGGGATTGTGGTCTGCCTGTTAGCGCAATTAAGGGGATATGTAACCGTTTCACAACGGGTAAGACATCAATGATTTCTTCAGATGAGCCTGAGTTTGAAATGGCAATTAACACATCTTGCTTGGTGATCATGCCAATATCGCCGTGCTTGGCTTCGCTGGGATGAATAAAGAAGGCAGGACTGCCGGTGCTTGCAAAGGTGGCGGCAATTTTTTTGCCTATATGGCCTGATTTGCCCACACCCATGACAGCAATGCGACCTTGGCAATCTAGCAAATAATGACAGGCCAAAGCAAAGCTTTCGTCGATACGGTCAGCTAATTGGCCTATCATCTGAGTTTCAATGTCTATCACTGAGCGGCCTAATTCGCAAAGCTGTTGATTATTCATTATGCATCTCATTGCAACGATATTAATATGTGGATTATAGGCTTAATCGCATCTATATGGAATGAAGAGTGATAAAATAACCTGCTGGCAATTTATTTGAATTTTTGAGAAACTTATTAGATGGAAAATCTAGTTGAAATCAAGAAGATGTCTTTTCGCCATGAAAATGGGCGAGCTGTATTTGGTGATGTGGATATTCATATTCCGCGTGGCAAAGTCACCGCCATCATGGGTCCTAGTGGCACTGGAAAAACAACATTATTGCGTTTAATTGGTGGACAACTTGCGCCTATTAGAGGGCAGGTGTTTGTTGATGGGCAGAATGTGCATCAATTATCTACTGCTTCACTTTACGAGCTACGTAAACGCATGGGGTTGTTGTTTCAGTCTGGTGGTTTGTTTACTGACATGAATGTCTTCGATAATGTTGCTTTTTCTCTACGTGAGCATACCTCTTTATCGGAATCTATGATCCGTTCTTTAGTCTTAATGAAATTGCAAATGGTAGGTTTACGTGGTGCGCATTCATTAATGCCTAGTGAGTTATCTGGTGGTATGGCAAGGCGAGTTGCATTGGCGCGAGCTATTGCGTTAGATCCGGCATTGATTATGTATGACGAACCATTTGCTGGACAAGATCCTATTTCTATGGGGGTATTGGTTAAATTAATTCGTACCTTGAATGATGCTTTAGGACTAACCAGTATTATTGTTTCTCATGATGTACAAGAAACATTGGAAATTGCTGACTACGTTTACATTATTGCTAATCAAAAAGTGATAGCGCAGGGTGCGCCTGCTGATATCAAGCAGCAGCAGTCACCGCAGTTGCAGCAGTTTATTCAGGGTTTACCAGACGGCCCTGTCGCGTTTGATTACCCCGCAAATAGTCTTCTGGAAGATTTTTTAGAAAGGGTAACTTTATGATAAATCACGTTGCCACGTTGGGCGAATGGGGTTTGACACGTCTGCAACGCTTGGGTAAAGCAGGCGTTTTGTTATTTGATGTCTTATTTGCCGTACCCAATCTTCGTAAAGGCTTTCCGTTACTCATGCAGCAAATTTATGCTGAAGGGGTGCTTTCTCTGCTTATCATTGTTGTATCTAGCCTCTTTATTGGCATGGTATTAGCATTGCAGGGTTACCATACGCTAGCTAAATTTGGTGCTTCCCAGGAGTTAGGTCCATTGGTTGCTTTGAGTGTAGCGCGTGAGCTAGGGCCTGTTGTTACGGCCATTTTATTTGCAGGTCGTGCGGGATCTGCCTTAGCGGCTGAAATTGGTTTAATGAAAGCAACCGAGCAACTCTCAAGTATGGAAATGATGGCGGTTAATCCATTGCGTCGAGTGATCTCGCCACGTTTTTGGGCTGGCGTTATTTCTATGCCCTTGCTCACTATTATTTTTAATGCGATGGCCATTTACGGTGCTTATCTGGTTGGTGTGAAATGGTTGGGGGTTGATGCGGGGGCTTTTTGGTCCAATATGCAATCTTCTGTTGAATTTCATGCTGATATTGTTAACGGTATTTTAAAGAGCGCAGTATTTGGCATAGCAGTAACATGGATAGCGGTAACCCAGGGTTATTTTGCTGCGCCAACATCAGCTGGTATTGCTAGTGCTACAACACGTGCAGTTGTTTATGCATCTGTTGCCATTTTGGGATTAGATTTTATATTAACTGCTATGATGATAGGGGGCTGGTGATGCCTAAGCGTTGGGTTGAGAGTCTCGTTGGTTTGTTTTTAATAGTTGCAATGATTGCCTTGTCAGTTTTGGCATTTCAAGTAAGTGGATTATCTAGCTTATTGCCTAGCAAAGCTTATACCATTAATGCTGCATTTGATGAAATAGGCGGATTAAAGGTTCGCGCTAGCGTAAAGATTGGCGGCGTGCAAATTGGTGAGGTGTCTGATATTAAGTTGGATCCACGTACCTATAAAGCGATTGTGAGTATGCGGATTAATAATCAGTACAATGATATCCCAGATGATTCTTCCGCAGCTATTTTAACTGCTGGTTTACTCGGTGATAACTACGTTGCTATTACACCTATGTATAGCCAAACATTTTTACAAAATCATGGTCAGATTCAATATACTCACCCAGCCATGGTGCTAGAAAAACTCATTGGGCAATTTATTTATAAAATGAATAATGGTTCTGAGAAAGGAGAAGCTAAGAATGCAAATTAGACAAGTCATGCAAGGATTGATCATTGCTTTATTCAGTTGGATGTTGATTAGCAATACATATGCTGCACCAACTGGTGATCCTGTTGCCTTATTGCAATATGTTGCAAATAATATGATAGATCAATTGAAGGCAAATAGCGCCAACCTGAAAAATAAACCGCAAATTGTATACAATTTAGCATATAAATATGTTGTGCCTTATGCTGATTTAGGTGAAATGTCTAAACGTGTTATTCCACCTGCCGTATGGAATAGTGCCACTAATGCACAACGCCAACAGTTTGAAAAGGAATTTACGCGGTTATTGATTCGTACTTATGCATCTGCTCTTACTTCCTATCAAGACCAATCTGTACAGATTTATCCAGTGCGTGGTGGTGTTCAGGGCAATAACGTGGAAGTAAATAGTCGCATTGTTAGTCCAGATTCTTCTCCTATTAATGTTACCTATCGTTTGGTTCGCAAGGGAGGTGGTTGGAAGTTATATGATATGTCTGTTGAAGGGGTTAGTTTGGTTGATAGCTTCCGTTCACAATTTGCAGATATTTTGGCGCAAGGGAATATGGATACGCTACTGCAACGCATGTCTGCTCGTCATCGCTAATGCTATCCCGGCAGAAATTGCCGGGTTTATTTGGTTTGTGTTCTACTGGGTGCAGAAAATGATAAAACAAGCGGATATTGCATGGAATAATAATCGGTTCTATCTGATGGGTGACCTAACGTTTGCAAGTGTTATGTCAGTTTATGAAAAAAGCTTGCCTTTATTTGCATCTAGGAAGGATATTCACATTGATGGCTCTGAGATTCGGTCTAGTGATAGTGCGGGACTTGCTTTGATTTTAGAGCTTAAAAAGCATGCATTAAATTACAATAAAACATTTGAAGTGTCTAATTTGCCTACCAGTTTGCTATCGATTGCAAAAGCTGCTGATCTGACAGGCCTTGTGTCTTAGTTTATTATGTAGCTATTCTAGCGAGATCCATTCCAATCGATGCACCGCTATAAAATACGGACTATAGTTTATTCTGTTTCAGCTAGTGGTTGTCCTAGTGGCGGTGTACCTAATCCTAAAGAAGCCGGTCCACTCACTTCTCGCTGCTGATACCAGTAAAAGAAGAGGGTGGGAATTAACATGATTGCCAATCCAGAGCAGAATAAAATCTCATAGTGTAGCTTGCTGCCAATATTAATGTTGGCAGGTGGAATAAAGCCAACAAAAATGGTAATGCTGCAACCTAAAATACCTAGTAAACAAACTAACCATAATCCAAGCGTTTTACCTGGAATGGTAAAGGTATTTTCTTCATAAGAAATCTTTCTGCGCAAGCGTAATGCGGATAAGAACATGATGACATACATTAGCATGTATAGCTGTGCACTCAAGCCTGTGAGCAGCCAATACGAAGCATTCACGCTTGGTAAGAATAAGAATGCGAGACAGGCAATGCTAACCAGCACTGCTTGAGCTATTAATAAATTTTGAGGGGCACCGTGCTTATTCTCCCTTTGAAAAAAGGGTGGTAAAAAGCCATGACGAGCTGCTTGAGACAGTCCTTTGATAGGAGATAATAGCCAGCTGATGACGCCACCAATGCTGCCAATCAATAGCATAATGGTTAAAACAGGGATCATCCAGCTGAGGTGGTAGGCGTTTAAAAATTGAGAAAATGCTTGGATAGTACCATTGACTAAATTAATTTGATTATAGGGGATAACAAACGCAATGGCTAAAGAGCCTAGTATCATGATGCCTAAGATAATCATGCTTGAAAAAGCAAGTGCCTTAGGAAAGGTCTTTTGTGGTTCATTGACATCTTTAATGTGAACAGCGGCTAATTCCATGCCAGATAAGCCGAGCATGATGGTCGTCAAGGCAACCCAATTGTCAGGGGTTTTTAGTGTAGAAATGACATTAGCGCTAGATAGCTCAATTTGAATGGGATTGCCAAGAATAAGCCAGGCAATTAACATGACAATAATTAAAATAATAGGAATGATAATGCCAACGACCGCACTAAAGCTGGTGATCTTGGTAGACATATGAATGCCACGAGAGCCCACGATGGTTAGAAACCAAAAAATAGCTAAGATAACGCCAACTAAGTAGTACTTATTATCTGCCAGATCGGGTGCGATAAAATAAACTGCTGTACCCGCAATAAATGACAGAATAGTTGGGAACCAAACAATATTATTAATCCATTGCAACCAAACAGCTAAAAATCCGATGCGCTTACCAAACGCCAGTCGGCCCCACTGATAAATACCGCCTTCATCAATATTGGATGCAAGCTCAGCTGCCACAAGGGCGGTAGGAATTAAAAAGGTTACTGCTACAAAAAGAAAGAAAAAAACCAAAGCGCCACCAAAAAGGGCTGCTGCAGGCAGGTTGCGTATGCTGTCAATCGCACCAGTGATTAAAAGGGTCAGCGCAAGCGTATTTAATTTGTTCAGTTTCGTCATAATATCCTATCCAGGTTAAGGGTTAGGGGTTGACGTAACCGCTCACGTGCGGACAGTCTACAGACTATTTGATCTGGTCTGCCAGCACGTGAAGAGTCACAACCTAGTCGCATTATAAATGTACATTTAAAATACGCAACTACTAATTTTGATTCTTACTTATAATCAATAAGTAAGGTTAAGATATATTTAACACTGTTTTGCCGGAAAACTCCAAATTTTATTCATTTTTCTTTAAAAAGTTGAATGTATTGGTAAAGATGGGTTTAATAATCATTACCGTTAGTGATAAATGAAAAGGAAAATCATGATTAATCATAAGGATATACGGCTGGATCTTGGTCTCTCCAAATTACTGCCTGAATGGAAGGCGCTCTTTTCCCCCAAATACTTTGCAGCAGATTTAATTGCGGGGATTACCGTTGCTTTTGTGGCTATTCCTTTGTCGTTAGCAATTGCGCTGGCTTCAGGTGTTCCGCCAGGCGTTGGTTTAATCACAGCGGTGATTGCTGGTATTGTTTGCGCTTTATTTGGAGGCACTCCTTTAGCGGTGAGTGGTCCAGCAGCTGCCATGTCTGTTTTAATTGCCAGTGTGGTTGAAAAACATGGGCTAGCAGCGTTACCAATGATAGGTTTGTTAGCTGGTTGTATGCAGCTAATTAGTGGCATATTTGGATTGGGAAAGCTTAGCCGATTTGTGCCTATCCCAGTTATTGCAGGTTTTACTGCAGGTATTGGCGTAATTATCTTTTTTGGACAGCTACCCAGGGCTTTTGGTTTAGAACCACCAAGTGAATCACATATTACAGACATTATTACGCATATTCGAGATTATAATAATGACATTAAAATTACTTGTTTATTATTGGTCATTCTAACATTTGGTATTATTCGTGGATTACCTAAGGTATTGCCTAGTATTCCGCCTATTTTACCCGCTGTATTTGTGACAACCGCGTTAGTTTATTTCTTTAGATTGACAGATGTACCTTTAATTGGTGATATTCCTCGTTCATTACCAGCACCTTCTTTCCCTGCATTGCCATCATCTGGCTGGGGCGATATTCTGTTAGCAGCATTTACCATTTATCTATTAGCATCTTTGGAAACGTTATTGTCATCAATTGCAGTGGATAAATTATCCGGTTCTAAAAAGCATGATTCTAATCAAGAACTGATTGGTCAAGGCTTAGGTAATATGACAGTTCCACTATTTGGTGGTATGCCGGTAACAGGTGTGATTGCACGCTCTGCCACTAATGTAAAGGCGGGTGCAAAGACAAGGCGTTCTGCCATTATTCATTCGTTAATTATTATCCTTGCAGTATATGCTGTTGCTCCTTATATCTCCTATATTCCAATTGTGGCCTTAGCCGGTGTGTTATTCTCTGTTGCTTTCACCATGATTAATTTTAGAGAGTTCTATAACTTGTGGGTAACATCGAGGTCGGAGTCTTTAATTTATACTGCTACCTTTCTCACTATTATTTTTGTCGATTTAATAGCGGGTGTGCAGGCAGGTATGGCAGCAGCAGCGCTTATTGTGCTATTCAACGCGGCCAAAACTAAACTACTGGTGTCATCCACAGTCTATGATGACACTATCCGTTTATCGGCAGCGGGTCCTTTAACATTTTTATCAGTTGGTAAAATTGCTGATTTTGAAGAACAGTTAAAGCGAGCTGAATCTGGCAATATGGTGGTATTAGATTTAACAGAGGTTACCAGTTTAGATTCATCGGGTGCCTCAGCGATTGTTGATTTGGCGCAAGTATGTAAAGAGCAAAATCTACAATTTTATATCAAAGGATTATCGCGTCGATTTGAAAGTATCTTTGAAGTATTGGATACAGGTTTTGTCCTAGAAGATCATTATTTGGTATCTGAGCATGATCTAAAAGAGCAGGATTTAGATGGCAGGATGCGTTCTTCTCATGGTCGCTTAGTGCATGGTGTAAATTTGTTTCATAATCAAATCAAGCAAAATGATAAGCGTTTATTTGAGGAGATTGTTAGTAAGCAAGATCCACATACGCTTTTCATTACTTGTTCTGATAGTCGTCTAAATCCAGCCGCAATGACAGCAACAGAGCCGGGTGAATTATTTATTATTCGTAATGTGGGTAATATGATTCCTCACTATGCTCAATCGGCTAATCATAGTGAAGCTGCTGCTATTGAGTTTTCACTAAATTATCTTGATATAACTGATATCGTTATTTGTGGTCATGCAAATTGCGGCGCTATGAAAGCGTGTAAAGGGTTTGATACGCAAACTTTCCCTGAGCATTTGAGCGAGTGGATAGGTACTATTAGAGATGGATTTGTTTTTAATCCTCATGTTTCTATTAATGAGTTAGCAAAGCTTAATGCTAAACGCCAAATAGACATTCTTAAAGAATATCCTATTGTTCAAGAAAAGATGGCTAATCAGGGCTTGAGCATTCATGCATGGTTCTTTGATTTTGATAGAAATTGTATCTATGAATGGGATCCTAAAACGGATATGTTTAAGTCTTTACTTTCTAAAAAAATTGTCACTAAAGAAAGTATTTA
>CAYZRM010000014.1:15818-31326 GCA_964480845.1 uncultured Coxiellaceae bacterium
CGGATATGTTTAAGTCTTTACTTTCTAAAAAAATTGTCACTAAAGAAAGTATTTAATTCTTTCTTCTGCATAAACTTACCTATTGCGGATCTTATGGGTCTACGATAGGTATTTTTTTGTTCATACTTCAAAGTGGAATATTTTCAGTAATATTGATAGAGTTAATTTTTGAATTTGCATGGTTGAGATGCTGTATGGCAACAATAAAAACTAACCTATCAAAGCTGGCAGTTTTTCTGCAGTCTATTGATAATGCTATTAAAAACCGTGAGTATCAGGAGATCTTGGATAAGTGTGATGATGCATTGCATAAGTTAAGTGACCCTGCAAAACGTTCACTCATATTTGCTTGTCGCGCAAAAGTACATCTTGCCATTGGGGAGGGTGCTAGCCATATTAGGGCAATTAATGATCTAATTGAATGTGAGAAAATAGATGGTGGAATAGAAAGAGCTGACCATTTATATACAGCTCATATCGAAAATATCTATGCTGATGTTTTTAGTAAAATGGGAAAATCTGGTGTATTAGCGACAATAAACTGTATTCCTCGTAAAGAGGATGTGAAGTACATACTTGAGCAGTCGCTGTTTAGACGTTCTTATTTTGGAGGGGAGTTTTGGAGGCCTCGTGGTTTGCGAGACTGTAGTAAAGACCGTGGAACATTGCAATTGATTTCGGATCAATTAAAGAAATTTGATGTGCTGGATGCTAAGCAGTGGCAGCAGCGAGGTGATAGCCATCTTTTTTCCCATCAGCCTGATTTGGCTATGCAGGCTTATACTTTTTCTTTGCACCAGGCATCGGGGAAGGAAGAGAAGATGATGGGTCATATTGGAATGGGTAATGCTTTTTTTGCTAAAAATTGGCGGGTAGATGCTGATAAAGAGTACAAAGAAGCAATAAACTGTGGCCAGCGATATGTTATACCTTATTTGAGTCGTATGCTTTTGTTGTCGACCTCTAGCAAACTTGGAGATATTAAAGAGGCTATTCATTTAAGTTTATTGATAATGAAAAATCAAAATGGCATGCATGATCTAGATGATTATAAAGAGAGGTTTTCAAGTTGCTTAAAGAGTATGTTTGCAAGGCATGGGAAGAAAAAAGTATTTGCAGCAATTAAGTTGTTGAATTCTGATGAGCAATTCATGTTGTTAAATCGGATTGTAGAAGATAAGCAGCACTTTATAGGGCAATTTTTTTGGAAAAATAGGATTCCATTTACTAAATGTTCGCGTGAGAAAGGCACACTAAAAGAGATAGATCTGTATATGCAGAGTCTTCAGTGGGGTGGGGATGATGTGGGATTATGCCAGAGAGATAGTGTGGCATCTCTTGGTCTATCAAGTTCACTTTGGCCCAGTACATCAACTTTCAGATAAAATGGTTGTTGTGTAAAAGCATAAACCCAGCATGCTAATGCTAGGCATGCACTGCATGTTGGGCTGTTTGTGTTAGTTTAAATGTTATTTTTTGCTTAATAAAAGATACATACTAGGAACGATAAATAGGGTAAAGCAAGTGCCTATTGTCATACCCGCTGCAATGACTAAGCCTATATCATATCTGCTCATTGCGCCTGCGCCAGTTGCAAATATTAAAGGCACAACACCTAATACCATGGCAACCGTTGTCATGAGTATGGGTCTTAAACGTAAGGTGGCTGATTTCATCATGGCGTCGTAAGTATTCAAGCCTTCTTCTTTCCTTAGTTGATTAGCAAACTCAACTAGTAAAATTCCATGTTTGCTAATTAACCCTATTAACGTAATTAAGCCTATGCCGGTGTAGATATTTAGTTTAGCAAAGCCTAAATGTAAGGGTAGCAGGGCGCCAACAATGGAAAGTGGAACACTGATTAAAATGATCAGTGGATCACGAAAGCTTTCAAATTGGGCTGATAAAACTAGATAAATAACAATCAATGCAAAAAAGAAGGTGTAAATCATGGTATTTCCTTCCTGCACTACTTGCCTTGATTGGCCGGCAAAATCATAGCTGAATCCGGCAGGAAATATTTTCTTTGCTTCTGCTTCCAGAAAGCGCAATCCGTCAGGAATAGATTTTCCAGGCATCATCATGCCTGATAAGGTGGCAGAGTTTAACTGTTGGAAGTGGTATAGCTCGTTAGGTTCAGTTTTGGTGCTGAGATCAACAATACTAGATAGCGGTACGCTTTCACCTGTGTTAGTGGTGATATAGTAATTATTTAAATCATCTGGGTTGAATCGCTGTTGATCTGAAGCTTGAGGTATGACTTGATAGCTTTGGCCATAAGCACTAAAGCGGTTAGTGTAATTTCCACCAAGTAAGGTAGCCAATGTGCTGCCAATATTTTGCATGCTAATACCCATGCTTGCTGCTTTATTGTTATCTATGTTTACTTCCAGCATGGGCTTTTCAAATTTTAAGTCAGTATCAGTAAAGATAAATAATCCACTAGCCATGGCAGCTGCTTGCAGTTTTTTTAGTACTTGATAGATGACAGTGTCATCTTCAGTTGAAGTGATAACAAACTGTACTGGCATGCCGCCGGCATTGCCGGGTAGTGATGGAAGCGGAAATGCGACGGCGCTAATCCCAGCAATTTTAGCTAATTTAGGTTGTAGATGGTTAAGTACGGCTGCTTGAGATTTATTCCGTGCTTCCCATGGTTTTAAAATCAAGCCAGCAATTGCCGTATTAACAGATCCCATGCCATTTACAATAAAGAAATCTTGGGCTTCGGGTATGTCTTTTACAATGTGAGTAAGCTTGTTGGTGTATTTTTCAGTGTAGTGAAGGTTGGCGTATTTAGGTGCATTCATCATTAAAAATAAAATGCTCTGATCTTCATCAGGTGCTAATTCAGTTGGGGTGGTGATAGCAATTAATAAGCAGCCTGCCAGCATAATGCCAGTAAATGTAGCGACTACTTTGCGTGCAGCAAACGTAGCAGCTAATTTTCTCGCATAAATTGATTTGAGGTGTTCAAAGAGGTTATCGATGTAGACCACCAAGCGTTGCTCCATCATGTGATGACTTAGAATTTTGGAGCACATCATGGGCGATAGCGTTAATGCAATAATGCCGGATAAGATAACAGCAAAAGACAGTGTAAACGCAAATTCTTTAAATAACGCACCTGTTAAGCCAGTCATAAATCCAATAGGCGCATAAACTGCTGCTAGGGTAATGGTCATGGAAATAATAGGGCCAGTAATCTCAGCTGCTCCTTTTAACGAGGCCTCCAGCGGAGTTAACCCTTCTTCTATATGGCGATAAATATTTTCTACGACAACAATTGCATCATCAACAACTAATCCAATAGCGATGACCATTGCTAATAATGTTAATAAGTTAATGGAATATCCCATGGCTAGCATTAATGAACAAACACCAATTAAAGAAAGCGGGATGGTGATCACAGGAATGCTAACTGCTTGTGCTGCGCCAATGAAAGCAAAAATGACTAGAATAACAATGATAGTTGCTTCAAAAATACTGTGTACTACTTCATGGATGGAGCTACGTATATATTCTGTACTGTCGTAAACAATTTTACCTTCCATTGAAGGTGGATAATTCACGGCAATTTCCGGCAGTAATTTTTTAACTTGATCAATCACAGTGAGTGGGTTGGCGGTTGGGCTTGCTTTAATGGCGATAAAGACACCATTTAAGCCATTAAATTTAACCGATGACTGGTAGCTTTCTGATCCTAGTTCTACTGTTGCAATGTCTTGTAGTCGTATGAGTGTATTATTCTGATTTTTAATTAAGATTTGCTTAAATTGTTCTGGGTTCTCAAGATTAGTTTGTGCCGTAATGTTGAAGAGTACTAAGCCGCCCTTCACTTGTCCCGCTGCACTTTGATAGTTCTCTCTCTGTAACGCATTGGCTACATCACTAGCGGCGATGTGTAATGCCGCCATTTTGTTAGTATCTAGCCAAATACGCATAGCATAAGTTTGGCCGCCAAGAATTTCTGCCTGCGCAACGCCAGGAACAGTTTGGATTTTAGGTTGAACAACGCGAGATAAATAATCAGTGATTTGTTCAGTCGACATTTTTGGACTGCTATAGCTAATATACATTAGCGCCATCTGACTGCCGGACGATTTTTGGATGACTGGCTGGTTGCTTTCACGCGGCAATTGATTACTTACTTGCGAGACTTTGGACATGATGTCTGTCATCGCAATATTGGGGTCGTAGTTTAGGCGGATATAGGCTGTAATAGTACTGACACCGTCCACGCTCTGTGAGGTAAGATAGTCAATTCCATCTGCGCTAGCGACTGATTTTTCTAGTGGGCTGGTGATGAATCCTTGAATTAAGCTGGCGTTAGCGCCTGGATAAGCGGTGCTGATAGTGATAACGCTATTATCCATTTTAGGGAATTGGCGCAGTTCTAAAGAAGATAGTGCACGCAAGCCAAATAACAAAATCACTAAACTAACAACGCAGGCTAATACCGGGCGTTTAATAAAGAGGGCAGTTAAGTTCATTATATTTCCACACTATTATCGATGACAACATGGGTGCCGTTTTGTAGTTTTAATTGGCCAGAGGTGACTATTTCGTCACCCGCTTTTAAGCCATCAAGAATAGCAACTGATGTTCCACGTCTTTCACCTACTTTGACATATGCACGATAAGCTTTTAGTAGGGGTTTGCCTTTCTTTTTGCTTTCATTTTTGATCACAAATACATAGTCACCACTTAGGCTATAGGAGACTGCTGTTTGCGGGATCACAATAGTATTGGTTTGTTCTTTAAGCCAGATTTTTACCAAGGCATACATGCCTGGATAAAGGATTAATTTATCATTAGGTATGGTGGCTTGGACTTGAATGTTGCGGGTTGTTTGGTCAACTTTTGAGTTGATGGCAGTAATGGTTCCTGTTGCTGCTTTATCTTTTTTAAGGTTGGTCGCAATTTCTACTTTTTGCCCTGGGTATAGATCAGTGAGATATTGCTCTGGTAGTGTGAAGTTAACATATAGTGGGCTTAGCGCTTGTAGGCTGATCATGTTGGACCCGGCAGTAACGTATTGCCCTAAGTCTACTTGTCTGATGCCAAGTTTGCCGTCAAATGGTGCAGTAATCGTTTTTTGTTGAATCTGTGCTTCGGCTGATTCAACGCCTGCTTCCGCTTGTGAGAGTTCAGCTTGGCGGGCATCAAGTGCTGCTTGAGAAGAGACGTGTTTATCGAATAATGTTTTTTCTCTTTCGTAGCTCATTTTTGCTAGCGCCAATTTGGCTTGATAGCTTTTTAAGGTGGCTTGTTCTAAATTGGTGCGCATACGAATGATAACGTCACCTTTTTTTACTTGTTGACCAGATGAGAAAAGAATCTCTTGAATTGTTCCTGGCACTTCAGTGGAAAGATCCGCGCCATTGACTGCGTGTAGCGTGCCGACAGCATTGAGATAAGACTGCCAAGTTTGAGTGTTGGCATGAGTGGCGGAAATAGTGACCGGCGGTGGTGTATATTGAGACATAAAGCCTATCAGCAGGGCCTTTTTGATACCATACCAACCAAAGACAATTACAAAGAACACTCCAACGTATTTCAGCATTTTATTCATCGTTTATTCTCATTGTCGAATACGGCGGTATTCTAGCATTGATAGCTACCTATTTGTCGAATAAATTGTGGCGCGTTTGCTGTTTAGTATCTGCTAAGGTGCGGTGATTATTTTGCCTATTCAATGCAATATATGCGGAGAATATCCTGATTATTCACCGCAAACATGCTATAATCTCATTATATAATGCGGAGAATAAGCGTGAGATATATTTATCAACAGCCGAACTGGCCAAATTTTGTATGGAATATCAATGAGTTACTGCCTCTTTTGATAGGGGTACGTGCTATGCAGGCTAGATTACTAGGGCGTATGGATGTAATAGGGTTTCCTTTGAGGCAGGAGGCTAGCCTGCGAGTCTTAACGCAAGATGTGATTAAAACTAGCGAAATAGAAGGAGAGCATTATCATGCTGAGCAAGTTCGTTCCTCTATTGCTAGACGTTTGGGAATGGATATTGGTGCGACCCTGCCTGCGGACAGGCATATAGATGGCATTGTTGACATGTTATTAGACGCAACTCAGCATTATTCGGCTCCCTTAACAAGTGAGCGCTTATTTGATTGGCATGCTGTACTTTTTCCAACAGGGCGTAGCGGTATGCAGCGGATTGTAGTGGGTGGTTGGCGTACGCTGGATAGTGGTCCTATGCAGGTATTATCTGGCCCTATAGGGAGGGAGCGAGTACATTTTGAGGCACCTATTGCAACTCAACTAGAGATGGCAATGCAAGGTTTTCTTAAGTGGTTTAATCAGTCTAATCCAGAGCTGGACCCCGTATTAAAAGCAGCCATTGCTCATTTTTGGTTTGTTACCTTGCATCCTTTTGAAGATGGTAATGGTCGAATTGCTCGTGCCATAGCAGATATGCAGTTGGCGCGTTCTGAAAATTTCTCGCAGCGCTTTTACAGTATGTCTTCACAAATACAGCAGGAACGCCATGCATACTACGATATTTTAGAGCGCTGCCAACAAGGAAGTTTAGATATTACACCTTGGCTTGCTTGGTTTTTAAATTGCTTAAAACATGCAATTGTTTCATCAGAGATTTTATTAAAAAAAATCTTAAATAAAGCGCAGTTTTGGGCTTTGCATCGTGAGGAAAGCTTCAATGCTAGGCAGCACACTATGTTAAATAAATTATTAGATGATTTTTATGGTGCATTAACTACCTCTAAGTGGGCGAAGATGATGAAATGCTCGCAAGATACAGCCTTACGAGACATTAATCATTTGGTTGAGCGTGGTATTCTAGTGAAGAAGGAAGCTGGAGGTCGGAGTACGAATTATCATTTATGCGATCTTTAATTTTGTAGCATGCAATCCATGAAATACTGGCTAATAACATAATGTAATAAGCTGGTGCTAATATTGAGTCAAATGTATGAATCAGGTAAGTGCAAATTAAAGGGCTGAGACCACCTAAGATGGCGTAAGAAAAGTTAAAACTTAATGCAATACCTGAGTAGCGAATATTGGTTGGAAATAATGTGCTGAGTATAGTGGAGTAAGCACCGGGTAGCATGCCAAATAGAATAGAGAAAATGGTATAACCAATAAAAACTAGAGCGATATTGTTTATATTGAACAGCAGGAAAATAGGATAAGTTAATAATGCTAAAGCTGCTGTTGCTTTTAAATATAATGTTTGTGCGCCTATTTTGTCTGCTAGGTATCCACCTAGCAAAACAGTTAAGCACGACATCATGGTACATAGTGTTGTGATTCGCATGAGGTTAGCATATTCAAAGTGCATATATTCAGATAAATAATGTGGCCAATATAAGTAAACAAAAACACTCACTGCACCAGCTGCAACCAGGCACATACCAAGCAAGACAGGTCGCCAAGCTTGTTGCAAGGTGGTTAGCACAGGTAGGCGAGCAATTTCTTGTTTTGTTAGGGCTGAAAATGCGGCTGTTTCATGTAGGTATCGTCTGAGAAATAAAGCAATTAATCCAATGATTCCACCAATAAAAAATGGAATACGCCAACCAAAGCGTAGCATTTCTGTGGGCGTTAAGAGTGATGTCAGTAGGGTGAGTAATAGTGAGCCTAGTAATAAACCAACGTTAATACCAGTAAATAATGTTGATAAGGCGGTGCTGCGTTGCTGCAAGGCTGTATGTTCTGATACGAACGTGATGGAGGCTGGTATTTCGCCACCTAATGCTAGTCCTTGTATCATTCTGAATGCCAGTAATAGTGCGGGTGAGAGGCTGCCAATCTCGGTGGGTGTTGGTAGTATGCTAATGGCAAAAGATGGTAAAGCCATCATGGCAATCGTGAGCATGAATACACTTTTTCGACCATATTTGTCACCTAGGGAAGAAAAAAATATACCACCTATAGGCCTTAGTAGGTAACCCAGGGAAAAGATAGCTAGGGTTTTTAGCGTAGCAATATACGGTTCATTGGAGGCAAAAAAAATCTTTTCTATCAACGGGGACAGCAAGATATAGAGGATAAAGTCAAAATACTCTAGTGTGGTGCCTAGGGATGAAAGAAAGAGTAATCGCTTATGGTATTTAGTAAGCATTGTTTGGCTTGTCTCAATGTTATTCCAATAAAAAGAGCTAACTCATTGGCTGAAAAGAAATTTTTTTGGCCCAACTAACGTGGGCGATGGTATTTTGTGGGGCTAGTATATATTTTATGTAAAAAACCGCAACTTGATTGCATTGCTCTCCAGGGCCTACGTATGACAATTTGACATATATGACAATATGGCATATAATAAAGGTATGATATTAATAGGCAAGAAATTTATTTTTGATTTTAGCATATCTCATCCTCAGAGCCGTAAGCCTTTGGCTGCATGGGAACGTGCTATAAAACAAACTAATTATAGTAACTTTAATGAATTGAAGTTGACATTCAGAAGTGTTGATTATGTACCCCACAAATATACTATATTTGACATTGGTGGGAACCAATACAGGCTAATTACTGAAATTAACTATTCTGCAAGCGTAATTAACATAAAAAAGATTTGGACTCATGCTGAATATAGTATGAAAAACAATCAAGACGCTATCAGGAGGAATTTGATATGAATATGAACACAACTACGGTAAAGAAAACGATTGAGTATTGGAATCATCTTTTCCCTTATGCGCATGCTCCGCATAATAGTGATGAATATGAAAAACTATTATCTTTTATGAACAACCTCATGGAATTATCACATCAAAAAAAAGATGAACGCATAACAAGTCTGTTAGCCCTTGTCGCTAAAAATATTGAAGAATATGAATCACATCAATACCCAACACATGTTGCAACACCTGTAGAGATGCTATCGTTTCTAATGGAGCAACATGGTCTCGAGCAGTGTGATTTACCAGAAATTGGTAGTCAATCACTGGTATCAAAGATACTCTGTGGGGATCGAAATCTTACTGTTGAGCATATTAGAAAATTATCCGAAAGATTTAATGTATCACCTGCTGTTTTTATATAAGCCAGCAACCTCAGTTACCGGCTGCCATTTCTACGAAAGACGGGGCGAATTCTACTATTGGTTCAATTGCTCCATTAGTGTTTGAGAATCAGTGCAAGATGGTCGTATAAGCGTGTCTACCAAGGTGGCACATCCTTACCCATAAGTTCTATTAACTTTTAAACAAATTTCTTGCACCAAAATGAAATCATGCACCCTTTTCAGCCCTTGCCATATAGAAGTAGGGCCAGGTTCCCCGTCATTTTTCCGACTTAAAAAGCCTCCTAGAGTTGCAAGCATTCTTATTGCATCATACAAATTGGGTGGTTGCTGTGGCGGCTTTTTATTGTTTACTACCAAATAGATGGCCTGCCATTCCTTTCTATCAAAAAAAGGAAGATTATACAGAAAACTTATGGGTAAGGATGTGCTTTCTCAGGGGGGCAGATCAAACATCGTGCTAATCCCAAAAAACTGGGATTTTACAAAAATTTATTTGGTAGTAACTGATTGATTTGATGAAAATTTAGATGTGTTTGCCCTGGCGGTGGATCTACTCACACATGGGTATAATATTAATTTAATATTTTTGACTTCATGTAGGTTATAATTCCCGAAAATAAAATAGGTTCATAATTCGAGGGTGAAACTTATGTTACGAGTTCATTCAACTGATTCATATTCATATGAAGCATTGCGGATATATTTTAACGTAGAAACTTTGCAAGGTAAGCTATCATCAAATCAAATTGATTTTTTGAATAAATTAACAATGGATGCAATTTTAGATAAAACACAAAAATATATTCTTATTCCTTCTACCCTAACACAATTATTTAATGCTGGCTTTACAGCCGAGCAACTCATTCAAGTCTTGGCTAATAACGGTGGCTCACGTAATTTAACCGCCTTAAAAGAATTACTTATCGCGCAACCTTATGAAGATAATCAGGGTCAACCACAGACGTATCGACCGTTAGATGAGTTAATCACGCATGGCTTTACAACCGAGCAACTCATTCAAGTCTTGGCGCATCCTGGTAGCGCAAAAACCATGACTGCCTTGTTAGAGTTAATGCAAAATAAGCATTTTTTGACATTTATTAACGATAATCAAGAAAATCAACCTTTATCTTCATTATACAGTCTCGCAAACTATAGAAGTAGATCCACGGCGATCAATACGCTAAATAAGTTTTTTAACCACGATGAATGTGTAACACATATCCAAAATAATCAGTTTTTTGCCGAACTATGTAGCCAATTAAAAATATCCGCAAAAAAATTAAATGAATTACCGATTACTACAGAAACATTAGATAAGCTGTGCGCCTTCAAAAAAGGCACGCGTACTAAAGCAGCAAAAAAAACATCTCTCGCTAAAAAAACTGAAGTTGTAATCAATACTAAAAAACGCTCCTCAGAAACGCAAACAGATGTGGGTATGCATTACCAAAATTTCAGGGAAAAAGAAGGTACAGAAAGCATATCGTCTTTTTACAATGGCTCATCCCCAACTTTATTTAGTGCTTCTCTTGCCGATGAAATAGTTGATAGTTGGTTTAGTACCCCAGATGATGGTGTTCATGACGATGAGTCTGGGCTACTCATGAACAATTAATAAAAATCCTCTTGATTTTCATATGGAGGGGATCATAATTCGCAGCTTATTTCACCTTTAAGGGGTTGCGTGGAAGGGGTCAAGATCAAGTGGGAGTTGCTGAGGTAGGCGAAGCATCACTTTTGTCTAAGGATTATCTTTAAGTTTGCCATTCTCAAACGTAAGTGATTTTGTACCATAGGTGAAGGTAGTAATTTGGACTGGTGCTGGCGTGTTGCCCAGTGTATCAGATACCCCAGCATTGGTTGATTGATCTTGCTTATTAATAAAGCTAGGCTTGCCACAAGCTGCTTCTATAGTATCTCTTGTGTCACCTACCTGGATGTTGCGACCACAAATATTGGTGTTATTGGTGGCTGCATTATTGACGGTAATGTTGATTGCTTTTCCCGAAGCATCAAAAGTTACTTGGGTTTTAAAGCTGGTTTTGGGTGCTAGTCCATTTACAATATTGCTGGGCTGGGGTGTGAAGTAACTCCATTCCTGAGGCGGTTCGGATTTTACGATGGCATCGTCTTGCTTATCTGGTTTGCCGCAAGCTGCTGTTACTTCTTCCATCGTGCTGCCCGCATAAATTTGATTGAAATTGTTGGGGCAGAAAAATGCGAAGCTGATACTGTAGGGTAGATACAGCACTAATGAAGTGAGGATGATGCGCTTCATATGGTACCCTCATTATCTACTTTCTTAATCTTTTTGCTTCTTCGGGGTGCATCTACAATGCCATGGTCTTGGTACATTAAGCCACTGCGAGACCACGGTAGGCGGCGATAATAAGGGAGTGGTTCATCTGGATTGAATAAGGGGTACTTGATAATCTCAAAATAAGGTGAGTAATCAAAGTCTCTAGGTGCGAATAGGTAGGGATTGCGCTCAAACATTTCTAGGCCAGTTTTATCATCATTTCTAACAAAGGGTAAAATAGGAAATTTAACAGATTCAAAAGCCTTTGCAATTAAGGATGAGCATATGCCGCTTTCTGGTTCACCACTAGGGGTGCGAAATAGACTGGAGCCCCAACGCCTAGGAAGTATGGTCCAAGGCAGTAAAAAGCGTGCTAAATCTAATAAATGCCTAACACTATACGGCTTGCCTAATGAATCGAGCGCTTGTTGAATAACCAGTGCTGTATCGTTAGGGGTGATGCCAATAGGGCGACAGATGCGGATGTGGTGGTCTTTGTAGGTGCTCAAAGGCATGATGACAGTGCCTTTATCTAGCAAATCTTCCACAATGAGCCGAGTTTTCTCTTTTGTATCAATATGTTGATGTATGATGCTTGCAATATTTTCGTCTTCAATATCAACGGCACGCCCTATGTAGAGGGCTGCATGTGTCCAAGTGCTTTGTGTAATAGTGCGAATGACAGAGCTAATACGACTACGACCCTGGATTAAGAGAACATCACCGGGACGAAGTTCATGCTTGAGGCGGTTAAAATCATATGGCATTACTTCTTCCGAAGCGGGCTCATGGCTTAACCAATTAAATAATTTTGTCCTTAGCTTACGATATAGCGAGTCTGCCATGCGTGCCTATCCTTTTCACGACTGAAGATTCTTTGTTAATAATGCTGCATATCCAGTATAACTAGCAGGTGTTAGATCCAACAATTGTTTTTTTGCTTCATCGGGTAAATTTAGTTGATTAATAAAGGATTTTAGCATGCTTTGATCAATTTTTTTGCCACGGGTGAATGCTTTTAATTGCTCATAGGGTTGCTCAAGTTGATATCGGCGCATGACGGTTTGTATTGCTTCGCCCAATACTTCCCAATGCTGGTCCAAGTCGGCTGCCAAAACAGCATGATTGGGCTCTAGTTTAGCAATGCCTTTCATGGTCGATTGCCAGGCTAGTAAGGAGTGTCCTAATGCAACACCGATATTCCGTAATACGGTCGAGTCTGATAAGTCACGTTGCCAGCGTGATATGGGCAGTTTAGCTGCCATATGTTCAAATAAAGCATTTGCCAAACCTAAATTGCCTTCAGCATTTTCGAAGTCAATCGGGTTGATCTTATGTGGCATGGTCGATGAACCAACTTCATGGGCCAATGATTTTTGTTTAAAATAGTTAATGGCAATATAGGACCACACATCACGGTTGAAATCGATCAAGATAGTATTAATTCTACTTAAGATGTTAAATATTTCAGAAAGCCCATCATGTGGTTCAATTTGCGTGGTATAAGGGTTAAATTGTAATCCTAGTTGCTCTATGAATGATTTGGAAACATCTGCCCAGTCAATATCAGGGTAAGTGATAGCAAACGCGCTGTAGTTACCAGTAGCTCCATTTAATTTGCCGAAAATATCATTCACTTTAAGTGCATTTAGTTGGCGTTTGAGGCGTGCAATCACATTTGCAAATTCCTTTCCAACGGTTGTGGGTGTGGCAGGTTGGCCGTGAGTACGAGCCAGCATGCTCAAATCTGCATGTTGGGTAGCAAACTGCTGCATGGCATCTAGTAATTTGCCTAGTCCTGGCAAAATACATTCAGTACGAGCAGTTGTTAACATTAAGCCATAAGCAAGATTATTAATATCTTCAGATGTGCATCCAAAATGAATAAATTCACTAAGGGCGTGTAATTCAGGATGTTTAGCCATTTGCTCCTTAATAAAATATTCAACAGCTTTTACATCATGATTGATGGTTGATTCAATTTCCTTAATGCGCTCAGCTTCTTTTAAGCCAAAATTCGTTATTATTTTTTCTAATGTCGCGCTCGCATCATTGCTTAATGGCTTGATTTCTTTAAGTGACTCAAGACTCGCTAATTTTTCTAGCCAACGTATTTCGACAATTACGCGATATTTTATTAAGCCATATTCGCTAAAAATCGCGCGTAAAGCGTCGAATCTATTTTCAT
This sequence comes from uncultured Coxiellaceae bacterium, assembly GCA_964480845.1. GTDB lineage: Bacteria > Pseudomonadota > Gammaproteobacteria > DSM-16500 > DSM-16500 > Aquicella. Next base: position 29,329 of record CAYZRM010000014.1, read on the forward strand.
AGCGACCGTCCAAAGGGGAGAGAGCCATTAGGGTGTGCATGTTGCTAATCCTCAAGTTGATTGTTGCGCTTAGTTCTCAATAATACCACCACCTAAGCAAATATCACCGTCATAAAAAACAATAGATTGCCCGGGCGTGACGGCACGCTGTGGTTGTTCAAAGTTAATGCAGAATGAGTTCTCATTAGTTTGTTCTATGCGGCAAGCTTGGTCTGGTTGTCGATAGCGAGTCTTGGCTGTGACGGTTAAAGGGAGGTTAGGTGTGTCATTAATCCAATGTATGGCTGATGTAGTCAGCGACTGTTTGTATAAGGCTGGGTGTTCGCCTTGAACAACAGTGAGTATATTATTAGTGATATCTTTTTGCGCAACATACCAAGGAGCCTCTGCCTTGCCTTTTTTACCACCAATTTGCAAGCCTTGGCGTTGGCCTATGGTATAAAACATGAGGCCATCATGCTGGCCTATTGTTTCACCATCTAATGTTTTAATCTTACCGGGTTGAGCTGGCAAATATTCACTCAAAAAGTTTTTAAACTTGCGTTCGCCTATAAAGCAAATCCCTGTGCTATCTTTTTTAGCATGTGTGATTAACCCTAATTCTTCAGCTAAAGCGCGTACCGCTGTTTTAGGTAGGTCGCCAACAGGAAATAGGCTTTGGGACACTTGTTCCTCTGTTAGAGCATGTAGAAAGTAGCTTTGGTCTTTTAGTGGGTCGCTACCTTTAAGAAGATAGGTGCGGTTTGCACTTTGGGCAGAACGCACATAATGACCTGTGGCAATGAAGTCAGCGCCACGTTGTTTAGCATAATCTAGGAAAGCTTTAAATTTTATCTCTTTGTTGCACAGAATATCAGGGTTAGGCGTACGGCCAGCACGATATTCTTCTAAAAAATAGGCAAATACATTTTCCCAATATTTATCAGCAAAATTAACTAGTTGGAGAGGGATACCTAGTTTGTCACACACTGCTTGTGCATCAGCCATGTCTTTCGTTGCTGGGCAGTAAGTGTCAGTGTCGTCACCTTCCCAGTTTTTCATAAAAACACCCTCAACATGGTGGCCAGCCTGTTTAAGTAAATAGGCTGCAACGGAGGAATCAACGCCCCCCGACATACCAACAATAACGTGTGATTTGGTTGTTTTCATGCTCGTGGTTTCTCGTACTCTTCTTATCATCGGTGGTTCTTTTGCGTGCCAATCTGCCCAGGATGAGGCAGATTGGCACAAGATCGAAGCGCTGGAGTGTAGCATGGAAACCAGGCTGATGCTATTTGGTAAATGCAGGCTTGGGGGGATCTATTATGTTCTTTCTAAGCTCATTCAGCCGCGACATTTCATTAATGAGCAACATCTCATAAGGGTAATCCTTAGGGTTGTCTTTAATTTTTTTGCTGAATGATCGAGCTGGGTTTGATGCTATTCTATTAAGAAATCCTTTGAACCCTTTTGATTCCGGGATGCTATTTTCAAATGCTTGATTTAAATACGCTAAAGATTTTGTTATTTTGTCAGTTTCATCACTAAGTAATAAATCGGTTAACTTTTCTTTAATAGAGGTTAGCTGAGCAGTTTGGTTGGGTTTAATTGAGATGGTGTTAAGTTTTTGTAAGCAGTCTAGTATGTTTTTATATTCTGGGTTGTTCATAGATTGAAAGTGGGTTTTAATAGCGGGAGAAATACGCTTTAATAAGGTGGCTGGATTATTGTCTTCGGTTATTTCTTCGCCATTACCTATGTAATATAGTAGTTTGCTTTGAATGTCAGCTTCGGTATGAAAAGCAAAAGCTTCAAGTTTAGCCTGACTTGATTCAGGCATTTCATTAATTTGATGATCACTTAGGCCTAGCATTTTTAATCCTTCATGAGTGCGACCAAGATCATAAGTGTATCTTTTATTTTGATTATCAAGTTGGGTTTGTATATCATTCAAGTTCCTAGTGGTGATCGTGATTTCTTGGTTGTCAATCTTAATTGCTTGACGTGAGTTTAATGCTT
>CAYZRM010000015.1:0-20156 GCA_964480845.1 uncultured Coxiellaceae bacterium
AAAATAGGCGATAGATTAGCTATTTAAGTCGCGGAGAAAAACATGCTAACTCAAGCCTCTACACCTAAACTCGACGCATTGCAACACACCATCGCACAAGCTTACCGAATGGATGAAGAGGCCTGCATAACATCCTTATTACCACTAGCTACCCTGCCAGAAACCGATATACCCGGCATTATTAACACGGCTGAAGAATTAGTCATCAACATCCGCGAATACAAAAAGAAACAAAGCAACATTGATGCATTATTACATCAATACGACTTATCCACGGATGAAGGCATTGCCCTCATGTGCCTAGCAGAAGCATTACTGCGAATCCCTGATAAAACGACCATGGATAGATTTATCAGCGACAAGCTATCTACCGCAGAATGGAAAAACCACCTAGGCAAGAAGAAATCTTTATTCATTAATGCAGCAACCTGGTCACTACTCATGACAGGCAAAGTCTATGCCCCTGCACTAAGCCATGAAAAAAGTTTATTCACCTCGCTAAAGAAAGTAACTAGTCGCCTAGGCATTGCAATAATTAGACCGATCATTTTAAAAATGATGGAAACCATAGGCAAACAATTTGTAATGGGTGAAAGCATAGATGAAGCATTAACACGAGCCCAAGAACTGGAACAAAAAGGCTATCGCTTTTCTTACGATATGCTAGGCGAAGCAGCACGCACAGCCGATGATGCGAAACATTATTTTAATTTATATATGCAAGCGATTGAAGCAATTGGACAAGCCGCAACAGAAGCAGAGCCTGCACAAAATCCTGGTATCTCCATTAAACTATCCGCATTACACCCTCGCTATGAATTTGCAAAACGCGAACGCGTCATGTGTGAGCTACCGCCTTTACTCCTTGCCTTAGCAGAGCGCGCTAAACAGTATCACATAGGCTTAACAATTGACGCAGAAGAAGCTGATCGCTTAGAACTCTCATTGGATATTTTCGAAACTATTTTTACTAATCCCGTGCTCAGCGACTGGCAAGGACTAGGCCTCGCTGTGCAAGCTTATCAAAAACGTGCCATTTATGTATTGGATTGGCTAGCTAACCTTGCTAAGAAACAACAAAAACGCATCATGGTCCGCTTGGTAAAAGGCGCCTACTGGGACAGCGAAATTAAAATTAGCCAACTCCAAGGATTTGACAACTACCCTGTGTTCACACGTAAAAACTCAACTGATGTTTCCTACCTAGCTTGCGCCAGGAAAATGCTCAGCCAGCCTGAGTGTTTTTACTCGCAATTCGGTACACACAATGCCTATACCGTTGCAGCCATTTTAAAAATGGCCAACGATACAGCATTTGAATTCCAATGTTTACATGGCATGGGTCGCCCGCTATATGACCAAATTATTGAGGCTAATCAATATCATAAACCAGTTCGCATCTACGCACCCGTTGGCACCCATAAAGACTTACTAGGTTATTTAGTTAGGCGCCTACTTGAAAATGGTGCTAACAGCTCTTTTGTCAATCAACTAGCTGATGACTCCACGCCCTTAAATAAAATCGTTTTTGATCCTGTGGCACGTGTTCATGCGCTAACTCATAAACCACACCCCCACATCCCTTTACCAGAAAATATTTACGGTGCATGGCAAAACGCTAGCGGCTTAGATCTATCTAACCCTATCGTATTGAACGAATTCAAAACATCATTAGACCAAGCTGTCAAAAGCAAATGGATAGCTGGCTCTATTGTGAATGGCAAGATGATAACACACGCTAATCCACGCACCGCCGTCTCGCCAGCCAATTTAGAAGAGATCATAGGCACTATCAGTGATGCAAGCGATGACGATGTTGAAAAAGCACTAAAGATAGCCGTTGATGCGCAAACCATCTGGGCAAACACGCCAGTTGAAGAACGTGCGAGTATCTTAGAAAAAGCAGCCAGTCTTTTACAAGAGAACATGAGTACCTTAACGGCTATGCTGGTAAAAGAAGGTGGTAAATGTATACCAGACTGTATTGCTGAAATAAGAGAGGCTATCGATTTTTGCCGTTATTATGCCTACCGCGCTCGTCATGACCTACAACCCATTATACTGCCAGGACCAACCGGTGAGGCAAACCAACTGACACTACACCCTCGCGGCATCATTACCTGCATCAGCCCCTGGAACTTTCCTGTTGCCATCTTTGCCGGCCAGCTATTAGCAGCCTTAGTCACAGGAAATATCGTCATTGCTAAACCCGCCGAACAAACGCCTTTAGTGGCATGTAAAGTGGTTGAAATCTTACATCAAGCAGGCATCCCCAAAAATGCTCTCCAATTACTGATTGGTGATGGCGAAACAATAGGGGCTAAATTAGTCAATGATACCCGCGTCGCTGGCGTGATGTTTACCGGCTCTACCACCACAGCCAAAATAATCGAACAAGCATTAGCTCATCGTCCCGGCCCTATTGCCATGTTGATTGCCGAAACTGGCGGCCAAAACGCAATGATTGTCGACTCCTCCGCCCTAGCTGAGCAAGCTGTTGCTGATATTGCCTACTCTGCATTTAATAGCGCTGGCCAGCGCTGCTCCGCTTTGAGAGTATTATTTGTACAAAACGAAATGGCACCACGCCTACTCCCTATGCTGAAAGGCTATATGGCTGAATTGACTGTCGGTGATCCCTCACAATTAGCAACTGATATTGGCCCTGTTATTGATAACGCCGCCTATGATATGCTCAAAAAACATTCAGAAAAGATGCTGGCTAGTGGCGAATTAATCGCAGAAATGGATACACCCCGCCAAGCTGGCTACTTTTTTGCGCCACGGGCTTACGAAATAAAAAGTCTCGACACCTTGCAAGGCGAGGTATTTGGCCCCATATTACATGTAATTCGTTATGCTGCTAATGATTTAGACAAAGTAATGGATATGATTATCAATACAGGTTATGGTTTGACATTAGGCATTCATAGCCGTATTGAAGCAACCGTACAATACATTACAAGCCGCATGCCAGTCGGCAATATGTATGTAAATAGAAACATGATAGGCGCAGTTGTTGGCGTTCAACCTTTCGGTGGCGAAGGTCTTTCTGGCACAGGCCCTAAAGCAGGTGGCCCGCATTACCTGCCTAGGTTGTGCATTGAACGATCACTCTCCATTAATACCACTGCCGTTGGTGGAAACGCGCGTCTAGTCTCTTTACTCGAGGATGATTAATGCCAGAAACTCAAAATGCGACTTACTTAATGTTTTTAATTTTCTCTGGCACGGCCATTTTATCAACAGTCGCCTTGTTTACGCGCCAGTCACTATTAGTCGCTTATATTGCTTTAGGCGCTGCCTTTGGCCCCTGGGGATTAAAATTTATTCACAGCACAACCAATATCCGCCAAGTAGGGGATATTGGCATTATCTTCCTGCTGTTCTTGCTTGGCTTACACTTACAGCCTCAAAATCTCTTTCACTCATTACGCAAAATGAGTGTAATTACACTAGTAAGCTCTATTGTTTTCTTCTTAATAGGCTTCATTCCTTGCTACTTATTTGGCTCTAGTATGCAAGTAAGCGCCATTATTGGCGTTGCAACCATGTTTTCTAGTACGATTATTGGCATTAAATTACTGCCAACCACGATTTTACACCACCAACATACTGGTGAATTAGTAATCAGCATTTTACTATTACAGGATTTAATCGCTATTGGCGCGCTACTAGGGATAGAGTTAGTTGCCAATCACGCCGTTGCCGCGTCAGCTTCACATTTAATGCTGATCGCTAGCGCCTTCCCTATTCTATTAACCGTTGCTTACTTGTTTCAACGATACTTACTCGTTCCATTACTAGAACGCTTTGATCGCATTCAAGAATATATTTTTATTCTATCAATCGGCTGGTGCCTGTGCATGGCTCAGCTCAGCCACATTTTAGGTTTGTCAGATGAAATTGGCGCATTCATTGCTGGCGTTGCACTTGCCTCCAACCCAATCTCTTACTATATTGCTGAAAACTTAAAACCACTACGCGACTTCTTCTTGGTCATCTTCTTCTTTACCATAGGGGCAAGCTTTAATTTTGGCTACTTACCCGCCGTCATTATCCCTGCAACCATTCTAGCCGCCTTAACATTACTCATTAAGCCACTTACCTTTGGCTGGATGCTCTATCGATCTGGTGAGGTAAAACCAGTCAGCTTTGAAATTGGTGTCCGCTTGGGTCAAATGAGCGAATTCTCTTTATTAGTCATTTATATGAGCCAAGAGAGCAATTTGATTCCAGCTGAAACAGCTTATTTAGCCCAAGCAGCGATCATCATTACCTTTATAGTGTCTTGCTATTGGACAGTATTGCGCTATCCTACACCAATGGCATCAACAGACAGCTTGAGAAGAGACTAACTTATGGGGCACCACCATCATCATGGGCACGGACATGATCATCACCATGATCATCCAAAATCATTCAACAAGGCATTTGTTATTGCTATTGTGTTAACGCTAGGCTATACCCTTGCAGAAGCAGCCTATGGCATCATGGCGCACTCTATGAGTTTATTAGCAGATGCAGCCCATAATTTGGGTGATGGCTTAGGACTCATTTTAGCGGGTGTCGCTAACTGGCTACTCTCCTTTCCAGCAAAAAAACGTTACAGCTATGGCTTCAAACGCACAACTATTATTGCCGCGTTAATTAATGCTTGTATTTTAGTTGCCACCTCAGCCCTCATCGCTTACGAATCTATCTTTAAATTATTACACTTAACAGCAGTAGACGAATCAACAGTGATTGTAGTGGGACTAATTGGCATCCTAGTCAACGGCGGTAGCTCACTTTTATTTCGCCACGGTGGCGATGATTTAAATATCAGGGGCGCATTCTTACACTTATTAATGGATATGCTGCTATTAGTAGGCGTTGTTATCTCAGCCATTGTGATCAAGTATACTGGGCAAGTGTGGATAGATCCTGTGCTCGGCCTTATTATTGTTGCGATTGTACTTTGGGGCACTTGGGGCTTATTGAGAGACTCCCTCAGTCTCATTATGGATGCTGTACCACATTATATTGATCATGCTGGTGTTAAGAAATACCTAGCACAATATCCAGGCGTTGAAGCAATTCATGATTTACATATTTGGGGATTAAGCACCAGAGAAGTCGCTTTAACTGCTCATTTAGTCATGCCTCAAACTCCCCTGACAGACTCAGACCATAAAAAAATCCAAGCGACCTTGCAACATGACTTCCGCATTAATCATGTAACAATACAAGTTGAATCTGGCGACATCATTGATGCATGCCATCATACAACCGCATCCTGTTAACGGACACTACCACCATAAAAATAATAAAAAGGCAAAGTCCATATGTTTTCAACCAAAATACCCAACACAGAAAATCTTTTCGAGCATTATTTATGCGTCAAGGAACAATTAACACAAACTAGAGCACAAGAATTTCATACGATAGATATTATCACAATGTTCGCGCTTATCTTTTCTTTTGCCAGATCAGCACAAGCTTTACCAACCCAGCTCGTAAACGAACACACTTTCACGCTCAACTTACTACTATTACTGGCAACCACCCTACCTTTTCTTAAACACGATAGAGAAATTGTTGATCTAAAAAAGAATGATCAAGACACTTATTTCTTACTGATTAAGCGCTTAGTATTATTAGCTGAAAGTGACACATTGGCGCCTGAAGATAAAACAAAATTGACTAATTCAATTACCCAATTAGTCAGTGGACGTCGCATTTTAAAACAACGTCGCATCACTGAGGTACTACATATTATTTCCGATATTGAGCCTATCATCATTAATGCAGATGGTCCAAGGCATGCCTTCCATCATACCGCAGTTGATGACGTAGAAGCACTTATTACACCAAGCAGAGTATTATGAACAGTAGTAGAAAACACCTAGCATATATTCATCGTACAGGCATCACAGAGATTGACGATATTCTCGCGCCTCTAACAACCTTTATCCAATCATATCAAGCCACCCTTGATATTGGCAGCGCCAAAATTTCAGCAAACAACAATGCACTCACCATCACTCTCTATTTGTTCAACAAGGAAGAATTCGCCCACCATGGCACGATATTAAAGCTAAACCCTATCCATATTTTTATTAAAGAAATCGAAGAAAATCAACAATCACTGGCATCAGAAAACAATCAAACTAATTTAAGCCTTCCTATTGAACCAGGCTATACCCCTTTTACCTTCCATATTACCCGCAAGAATGCAAAAGCGTTAAAAGATGCGATTGAACAGCAATTAATACAAGGTCATCCTATACCAAAGAAAATGTATTTCTTAGCTAAATTAGAATATGAAGTGAATCAAGATAAATGGAAAGATAAAGCTTTCGCTCCTGGCGAGCAGAACAAAACCCCTAAGACATTACAAATCATGCAAAAAATTTTAGCAAATAATGCACTGAGTGAAGATCAACGATTTATACAAATTGCTGACATTATTAGTCAAAGCAACACCACCTCTCTTTCGAGCCTGCTATTTAGAAACACCGAAGTAAAGTATTTTTATCATCGCCTTCAAACAGAAATATTGGATATACAGAATACTGAATTAGTCTTACCGCCTCACGGCAGCTCTGCAGCAAAATTTTAAGACCTGATATAAAACCCAGTAGGTTTAAATTACTAACACAACCAGAATCAAACTGAAAAACAATTGCGATAGGAATTTAAAATTGAGGTATATATATTTATTTTAGCGACAATGACTTGAGAAACAATCACGCCAAATTACAAGTCATTGAATAATTTGGCGTCCCCACGGGGATTCGAACCCCGGTTACCGCCGTGAAAGGGCGATGTCCTAGGCCTCTAGACGATGGGGACGTTACATTTTGGAACGTCACTCTTTTGGAGCTAGCCGGGATTGAACCGGCGACCTCTTGCATGCCATGCAAGCGCTCTCCCAGCTGAGCTATAGCCCCTTTAGCTACGAGAGAGGCGCAATAATAAGAAGTTTCTGGGCTGGTGTCAACAAAATATCGTTAACTATTTCAAAAAAAATTTAACGATATCTTTCGTTCAAAATGAAAGCATTAAGTAACCAAAAATGTCCTTTTAATTTGACGGTGTCGGCAACTGGGAAGGCCGACATTTAGTCAATGCAGCTTGATAAGACTCATTCACTAGCTGCAGAATAGTTGCATCAACACCCACACCTGAAAGCACTTCTATCTTCAAGTTATCCTGATCAAAGCGAAACACTCTAGATACCTTTTCAATTCTACTACCTGCGTCATCCAATATAAATTCCAGATAATTATCTGTAGCAGCAAAGAAAGAAGCCTGCAACCCTCGCTCATCATCTAACAAATCGCCAGCAGCATTAAAAACAAAATCTAACTGAGTAAAAGCTTGGCCTGCTATTTGCGGCCCACTAGATGGCAATAAATTATTTCTTAACCAATCGAATGCCTGACCCACTATCAAAAAGAGAGTAAGATCAGGGTTTAAGTAAAAATACAGCTCGCCAAGATGACTTTCATAGTCTTCCGCTAATCTTGCATAGCATTTTTTTTGTGCTGCTGCCTGAAACAAATTATTTCTTAACATTCAGAAAACTCCTTATAGACACACAATCTGGCTTTGCTATTACCCAAGCTAGACCATCATTTATTTTTTTAGTATTCGAGACAGACGCAATAGCACCGCGTCACGACCAATTAAACACATTGTTAAATCCAAAGAAGGTGATACCGTTCCACCGGTTACAATCAATCTAACAGTAGGCGCCACCTTACCCATCTTCAATTCGTGAGCCTCTGCAACACTCGACAATACGTCATGAATAGACTCCTTATCCCAGATAGATAAGCTTGTTAAACGTGCATAAACATCACTCAATACAGGCACCAGCTCAACTGGCACTTGCGCTAATAACGCCTCTGTTAAAACAACATCTTCATAAAAATAACGACTGCGCTCAGCCATTTCTTTTAATGTTTTGGTACGCTCAGCTTGTGCCTTTAATACATCTTCCAGCGCAGGCCCATTAGTTACATCTACACCTAAACGCTGCATATGCCAAGCTAACTCTTTAGCCACATAAGCAACATCGCCTGTCTTAATATAATGCTGATTCAACCACAATAATTTATCGAGATTAAAAGCTGCCGGTGCACGGTTAATATCAGAAATCTCAAAGTACTGAACCAATTCTTCTATAGAAAAAATTTCCTGATCACCATGCGACCAACCAAGACGCACTAAATAATTTAATAGGGCTTCTGGTAAAAACCCCTCCTCACGATACTGCATCACACCCTCTGCACCATGGCGCTTAGATAAGCGCTTGCCATCACCGCCCAAGATCATAGGTACATGCGCATAAAGTGGCAAGGTTGCGCCTAATGCACGCAAGATATTAATTTGTCGCGGCGTGTTATTAATATGATCATCACCACGAATCACATGCGTAATCGCCATATCCCAGTCATCAACGACCACCGTGAAATTATAGGTAGGTGTACCATCATTACGCGCAATGATTAAGTCATCCAATTCTGCATTCGCAAAGGTAATCTTGCCACGTATGAGATCATCAAACTCAACCACACCCTCTAACGGATTTTTAAAACGAATAGTGTAAGGGCCTACTCCAGGCTCAGTTAAATTGCGGCAAGTACCATCGTAACGAGGCTTTTGTTTATTGGCCATTTGCTCTTCACGCAATTTCTCCAGGCGTTCTTTTGAACAATAGCAACGATATGCTTTACCTTCTTGCAGCAGCTGCTCAACAACCTGCTTATAACGATCAAATCGTTTGGTTTGATAATACGGGCCTTCATCGTAGTTAAGATTTAACCAACTCATGCCATCCATAATTGCCTGTACAGATTCAGGTGTAGAGCGCTCCAAATCTGTATCTTCTATACGCAACACAAAGGTACCCGCCATTTTACGAGCATATAACCAACAATATAGCGCGGTACGCGCACCACCAATATGCAAAAAACCAGTGGGACTAGGTGCAAAACGTGTACGAACTTTAGACATGAGAGAACCTTATGGGGTAAAAAATGAGGGCTATTATACAGGGGTTCTCCGTGAAAAACAGAGAACCCTTGATTCTTTCGCCAGCGAGGCAATGAAGTAAATTATCGCCCGCTTATATTGGAAACACGCACCGCTTCAACCTCAACCCCTTCTGATATATCTCGCCATCTCGTTTCTGCCTGATATGCCTGATGATCCACAAGCTTATCTGTAAACTCCGCCTTAAATACTGCCTCAGGCGTTGGGAAATGCCGGGTATACCCAACATCTCGCACAGTAGCAAGATAGTCATAAAACCGAAGTAAATAAGTTTTCAATGAATGCTTGTGGAAGTTACCTGTTATCGCATCACCTGCAATCATGTTTCGCAAGAGCGCCTGCAGTTCAGAAACATTTTTCCCCTGACTTTCTTCATTCCAGGTAGTAAGAACGTCTTGAGCCATTTTGATACCCGTCATGCCATGGCGATGCCAAATAACCATCGAACGAGGGCGTGACTGACAGATATATTCATTTAAAAACTTGGAAAATACTTCTCTGCAATGCACTGATGGCAACTTACTGATTGCTTGCTGCTCTTGCTGCACACTAGGACTACCTTTGTGTCGACGACGAGTAGGTGGTGGGTTATCACTAGCATTTTGAGCTAACTCAGGGTTTGATACCTGCGCAGCCCTTACAATTTCTGACACACGCAGCTCGTTATTTTGCCTATTCAAGTCAGCAACCTGCTCTTTCAACTGACTATTCTCAGTCTTTAATCGCTCAATCTCAGATGGCAAATTACCAAGTTGACTATTCAATTTATTTACTTTATCCATCCATAGGCGCCTCTCTGTATTCCACTGCTCTGCCTGCTCAGCCAGCGCTGCCAACCTTGTCTGTAAAGAATCAATCTCATACTGCCTAGCAGCAATATCTGCTTCTGAGCGCTGCTTAGCGTCTGCTAACTCATTCAATAAGTTACCGTACTCTGTAGAAAGTGCTTCGACCTGCTTACTCAAACGCTCAACATGCTCATGCTCAATTACCTGAGCTTGCTCCTGCATGCTAACAATCCGTTCCTCAACATCAACCTCTGTAGACTCTCCAGTTACATGCTGCTGAATATCACTAATCAAGGCCTGCGCTTCATTACCCAAATCCTCGGTGACTGCAGGTGTGACACTCTTTGCCAATGCAAAGGTATCTATCATATCTGCGTGCAAATCCTGATTAAAATACTGGCGCGTATTATATTGAATGCGATTTAAATTAAATTGATGGCGATGACTATTTAATAGCATTAATTCCTTAGCAAACTGATCGTGGGCAATCATTAAATCACGATAATGTTGCTGCATTCTATCCATTGTAATCGCAATTTCCTTAACCACACTGACCATGCCAAGCAAGCCCTTAAGCTCAACCAGCCTTTTAATTTTCAACAAGACTGCATGCAGCTTAATAAATTCATCCTTCTTTTGTAAGAAAGAAACACTCGCTTGCACAACGCTATCGTTAGCTGAAATAGCCACACCACTTGCATCACTCAGTAAGGTCGCTAAGTTTGCTGGTAGCTCACTAGCACCTATCTCTCCATTTAGGAAAATAGATTGAATTAAAGGATAATGACGTCTGCTCTTAACATGAGATGCCTGTGCGGCTATATTTAAACGACCACGATCAGCTGGCGTAAATGTTGTCATGCTATACAACATGGCATCATTCATATGATCAAGCATTTCTTGGCAAGCGGGATGCAAAGCTTGTAATTTACTCTTAACTTGCTCAACAACACTTTCATTATGGTCAGCTAACGCCTTATCAAAGTCCGACACTCTGAGGTTGCGCACTAGTTCTATTAATGAAATTTGCCTTTTATTATCTGATGATGTGTCAAAAACAGCGGCTGCATCTACAGGGAGACTCTCTAGAAAACCACTTAAATGAGATAATTGTTGATTGTATTCAACCTGATCTGCTGCATTTAAAGCAAATAGTATTTTCCTACCTATCAAAATGGCAGTTAAATATTTAGCATCATCAATCACACCAAGAGCGTAATTACTTCCCCATCCTGTATTCAACCACCCACGACTCATTTTCTGAACTTGGTAAGTATAAACCAATTCATATAACTTCATCAGCCGAGCTTTTTCAGCTTGACTTGTATTAGCATTTTGAGGAAATTGAATGCTGGACGGTGATTGCAAATAATCCAAACTTATCAACATATCCGAGGCGCCTTGATCACCCCACCAATCCTTTAATGCACCCCAGGCATCGCTAACAGCCTGCACACCAATAGCAACAGCTGCTGCTTTTACTCCACCAAGTTGATTAACAATAGCACCCTGCGCCATTGCCCTGGTCTGATCAAAGTGAGTATTGCTAGATGTTGCGTGCTCTGGTGCATGTGAGACGTAACTGCACGCCAACCCCTGAGGTCGACTACCCTCGTATAATTCCACTACTTTTTTAATCAGCGGCTTACCAGCTAAGCGCGTAAGAATGTTTTTTTGAGTAGGCATACAAGGTTCCTCGTTTTGTTTTGCTTATATTGCCCACTATCATAATGACTAAAGATTAACCCTTTCTTAAGATTGCGTTTTCCCTCAAATTAATGTTTAATGCACACATGTTCAATTGATGCACACACAAAACACATGAAAACAATAAAAAATACCGCATTCCCAGCAGCGCGCTGGTTTTACACGCTTGTTTTTATTCATCTTTTCTACTGGACAGCAGTGCCTGCCTTGGTGCGCTATAACCTGCCATTAGATGCAATTGAAGGATGTATCTGGGGTCACCAACTTGAACTAGGCTATGATAAAAATCCCTTTTTAAACGGGTGGTTAACACATTTAGCTATCTCTTTGGGTGGCTCATCTGGCTGGATGACCTACCTTTTCTGCCAATTATCTGTCATCACTGCTTTTTGGGTGGTATGGCGTATAGGCAAAGAAATATTAAATCCAGCCTACGCCCTTGTATCAGTCATGGTATTAGAAGGAGTTCAATTTTTTAATTTCCATGCCATTGATTTTAATGACAACACCCTAGAACTCAGTACATGGGCCTTAACCATTTACTTTTTCTATCAAGCCCTACGCTCGCCCAGGCTGACAAGCTGGTTACTCACAGGCATCTTTGCAGGCCTGGCAATGATGGCCAAATACTACACGTTGGCACTACTAGCTGCCATGTTTTTACTACTGATACTCAATAAACAACACCGACAACAGCTAACCACTTTTTCACCTTATGCAGGGTTAGCCATTTTTCTAGCCATCATATTACCACACACCATCTGGTTATTTTTCCATGACTTCATCACGGTAAAATATGTTTTTGCCCGTGCCGACAGCACACCTAGCTGGACCAATCATTTCGTATTTCCTATCCAGTTTGCTTGGCAGCAACTAGAAGTCTTCCTGCCAGCAATTGCACTGCTCGGATTACTACTCATCAGAAAACCACGCTTGTCTAATGCAAGAATACATCTCAATACTTTTCATAAAGAGTTTTTATTCTTTATTGGGCTAGGACCACTTCTATTAACCATGCTGCTATCGCTCGCCCTAGGCACCAAATTACGCGCAGGCTGGGGACAACCGCTGCTAATATTATGGGGCCTCATTTTGGTCGCCATGATACAGCCTTACTTAACACCCAAACGTTTATATGCGTTTATGGGTTTAGTCTATAGCTTACTAGCTGCAACCTTAGTGATTTACTGCCACTCCATTATGGATTCGCCTGATGTATCAAGCGCTAATTTTGCAGGCAAAGAACTAGCAACCATGGTCACTGAACAATGGCATCAAACATATAACACTAAGCTAGAATATGTTGCTGGCGCAAGATGGGCCGGTGGTAATGTTGCTTGCTACTCTACAGACAAGCCTAGCACCTGGATTGAGTGGAATAGTAAGATTGCACCATGGATAAATGTAGAAGACATGAAAAAGAAAGGCGCTGTCTTTATTTGGAGTATTTCAGACAGAGAATCTCTACCCGATGAAGTCAGGCATTTATTTCCTCGTTTACAGGAAACAAAAGTATTTGAATTACCACTACAAAGAAATACCAGAAACCTGGAACCTATTAAAATTGGAGTAGCGATTTTACCCCCAACTGATCAAAACAATTGATGAATTAATGCAATTGTTTTATCAATGTCAGATTCTGTCGTGTAGCGACCAATAGAAAAGCGAACCGAACTCTTGGCTTCACTTTCTGTTAATCCTAGTGCACGCAACACATAAGAACCTTCTGTTCCTTTACCCTGGCAAGCTGAAGCTGTGGAAGTAGCGATCTCTGGTAGCTTCGCCAAAATGGCATCAGCAAGCATACCTTCAAAACGCACACTTAAGATATGAGGCACTGTGTGACTCAAATCAACATTCTCCTTAACACAGGGAATCGCCTTTAACCCTATCAATAAGCGATTGCGCAAAGAAAGAATGCGGGCCTCATCTATTGCTCTTCTCTGGTGCGCCAATGAAAATGCCACTCCCATCCCGACAATTTGATGAGTAGCCAAGGTACCAGAACGCATACCCTGCTCATGACCACCACCATGAATGAGAGGCTCAACACGCACCCTGGGTCGCTTACGAAGATACAAAGCGCCAACACCTTTAGGGCCGTATGCTTTATGTGCAGAAAGTGAGATCAAATCAACAGGCATCTGCGTCACATCTATTGCCACTTTACCAATACTTTGCGCGGCATCCACATGCAATAAAATCCCTCGGACAGAAGTGATATCCGCTATTGCTTTAATATCCTGAACAACACCTATTTCATTATTAACATGCATGATTGACACCAATACCGTATCTGGTCGTAATGCTTGTTTTAAATCGTCTAAATTAACCAACCCATTTGATTGTGGAGAAAGATAGGTAACTTGATAGCCTTCTTTTTCTAAATGTTGGCAAACATCCAGCACAGCCTTATGCTCGGTCTTCATGGTAATGATATGCCTACCACGGCGCTTATAAAGATGTGCAACACCTTTAATAGCTAAATTATTTGATTCTGTCGCCCCAGATGTCCAGATAAGCTCACTGGGATCTGCATGGATAGCTGCTGCTACATTTGCACGTGCCTGATTAATCAGCTCTCGTGCTTGCTGACCACCTGCATGCAAAGATGCAGGATTATAAAAAATACCCGTTGATGTTAAACAAGCCATCATTTCTTTAGCTACTTGCTCATCAACTGGTGTGGTAGCGGCATAATCCAAGTAAATAGTCATTGATTAGATCTCAAGATACTCTCTATATGATTAGTAGACGTTGTGTTTAAAGCAATTAACTTATCGTACTCTTTCCACATATACCCGGTTAACATTAAAGGTAATGCAAATTTCGGTCCTGCCGTTAGTAGACGCATACCCAAACCACGCGTAAATAAACCATGCATACCTAACTGTTGATAGGCCTCTCTTGCAACACCACTCGTACACACTGAACCATTTCTCGTTTGTATCATGGTTTTCACAACATCTTGGGGGTTCGTTATCACAACTGCTGCCAGTGCACCCAAAATAGATGCCAAGCAATGATGAGAAAAACTTGGTGTTGATTGCTCACTCAACCAAGCGTTAACCGCACTCCAAACACTGAACTGAACAATAGCACCAGGCACGTTTCTAAGCAATGTTGCACTCGCACCTTTGAACAAAGCGGCTTGCTCATCACAAACAATTTGACCAATCGAACGTAAATCACCATTCTGCTTTTTAATTTTAATAGCATCTAATGGCGTTAACACCACTTGCATTGCTGCAACACAACCGCCGGCCAACGCATTGATCATGACCATGCTTGATAGTGTAGCTGGATGAATCTCTTTATTTAAATAAGCCGCAACCGGTTGTTGACCACCAAATACCATCATTCTAGCAAGGAGTTTATATATACCTGAGGACCAGAATCCTTTATATAAAGAACGCGTTACAGCCACACCACCCTTGCCATATGCCGCACCCCAACCGACCTGTTTTTTTTGCTCCCACGTTTTTACCGGCTGACGACTATTTTGAATCCTTCTTAGCCAAGTATCTAGCCAATGCAGCCCCGTATGCTCAATAACACTGGCAATGCCTGCAAACATTAAACCAAAAGAAAGGGGGCGATTTTTTTTATTTGAGGGAGCAGGCATGACATTATTACCTTTTTTATTATTATTTTGCGCACAAAGTAATCAATAAAAAAGGTATTGTCAAATGAATTATATACTGCGGTCACCATCACACCGCAAACAATAGCTAGGAAATTTTCTCAGGAACAGCACGCAAACCAAAACCAGCTTTGGCACCAGCCACACCAGACTCAATATATTCAGCATCTTGATTAACACACCATACATCATACTGGTCCTGCCCTGCCATGATATTTTTTACCGTCAACATTGCTGTCATCATTGCATGATCTTGGTTATTGTATTTATGCATGCCATTACGCCCCACTAAATACAAATGTGGGCAGTGAGCAACTAAAGCATCACGAATCGTATTCACATATGCTTGGTATTGATTATCATATACTGGATAGGCTTTAGGTTGACGCACCACACAACCATCCACAACATCATCTGCCTTTGCCAACCCTAGCTGCACAATTTCAAGAGTTGCTTTTGCAATTAAGTCTTCATCTTTGGCAGACCACAAATGATCGCCATCAAAGCAAAAATATTCCATACCATAACAAGCCATATCCGCATCTGGCACCATGTCAGGTGACCATGATTTAAAGTTTTGTATACGAGCAACGTCAACATGTGCATCATGCACATAGATCCAATTATCAGAAAATTGCTCTTTATCTTTTACCATTAATACAACGATCAAGAAATCCCTATATTTTAACTGATTTGCTGCTGCCAAAGCAGGCGTAGGAAGATCAGGCTTAAGGTAATCCAATACCAACTCACGCAACGGTGCTGAAGAAATAACATGAGTTGCTTTAAGCTGCTGAATTTGACCTTGCTGATCTTTATATCCAACCAACCATTCACCACCAACATACTGCAAGCCCATCACAGCACTATTCATTTTCACTTGACCACCCAGATTAATCACTTTCTCAGCACATGCCTCCCAAAGCATCCCAGGGCCTTTTCGTGGATAACGAAAGGTATCTATCAATGTTTTAATCACACCTTTCTCTTGACTGCGCAAACGCTTAGGCATAAGCGCATTATAAATGGCTGACGATAAAGATAATCCCTTAATACGCTGCGCTGCCCAATCAGCAGAAATGTCTTGGCAACGCATGCCCCATACTTTCTCAGTATATGTTTTAAAAAAAATACCAAATAATCGCTTACCAAAATGGTTAGTAACCCAATCTGAAAAACTAACAACCTGCTTAATCGGAAAAAACCGCGCATAGACATAAGACAAAACACAACGCGCTGATTCAATCAATCCTAGCTTGTGCAAAGCTTCAAATGCTTTCAATGGATAAGCAAAAAATTGGCGTCTATATAAAATACGAGAAGAGCGTGGCCTATCTAACATGTCATTAGGGAGAATTTCTGACCACAAACTTTCTACTTCTTTTGATTTAGAAAAAAAACGATGGCCTCCAATATCAAAACAGTATCCTTTATAAGTCACCGTACGAGCAATACCACCCACGTAAGTTGAATCCGCCTCCAAAACAGTCACTGCTATATTTTCTTTAGCCAACAAATAAGCAGCCGTTAACCCTGCAGGGCCTGCCCCTATCACAACAACGTGAGTTTGCATAATTGTGGAATCCATTTACAATTCAGTGATTCATAGTAACACCAACTAAAGGATCATTCAAAATGCGCCTCTTGGAAAAATACCAGCCCACTACACTTTTTTGGCTACTCGCTGGTATATTCAGCATGTATTTCATTTTCGAATATTATTTCATCAAATACAGCGCACTCTCTACTGACGAGTTTGTGTTTGCAAGACATATACTCGATTATACTCGCTCCTTACCTTATCGTGACTTTGCACCTTATAAATCCACCCTGGGCTATTATCTCCTATCAATCCCTTTACTATTTTCACATGATCTTCTAGCCCCTTTGTTCTGGATGAAAACAGAGATCACTTTTATAAACATAGCTTGCCTCAGTGCGGCCAGCTACCTCACTTTGCGTTTTTTTGATTGGCGAGCAAGCTTGATTTGCATATTGGCTATCTTATCTAATCAACTATTCTTGGTATATGGTTCCGATTTGCGCGTTGACATGTTAACAAGTTGGTTTTGTTTGTTTTCAGCCATTTATATTTTAAGAAATAAATTCAAAATAGCTGGTTGTTTACTAGGAATTGCTTTTCTTATCTCACAAAAAGCACTTTGGTACCTATTAGCAATTAACACAGGGATGGGATTATGTTGGATCTTCTTTACCAGAGAATCTCAGTTCTCGTTACGAGCCATTCTTCACTTTAATCTTTCCATACTTCTTCCGATCACCATCTACTGCCTAACCTGGTCCGCTGTTTCTGATTTCTCTACGGTATTTTACAGCTTATTCTATGAAGCCTACATTCAAGCAGGCATTGACTGGTATGCCCCCCTCTATTTTGCTTGCTGGCATGCTGTTCTATCTCATGGCCCCGCACTCTTCCTTATATGGCCATTAACCTTCTTCATGCTAATGAAAGTCAACACCTCTATTTCAGAAAGAAGCTTATTTATTGTCAGCATGGCTTCCACGGCATTAATCTTATTTATTCAATATAAACAACCTTTCCCTTACAATTTCGTCTTTACCATTCCTGCCTTTTTTTTATTAATAGGTGAATTTATCACTTGGATACTCAACAAACCAAGCATACCTAAGATGAATAAGTATCTTACTGGTATGTATGCTCTAACAATTATCGCACTAGTCTATTCACTCTCTCTCCACCCAATTTACTATTTAATGGCAGCCCTACCCATTATAATGTGTTCCTTTTCTCTGGAAATACTCACCGGCAAGCAATTTAAGATACTATTTATTAGCACCGTCATCATAACCGGCATCATAACGCCTTTATATCAATCCATTCGTACCAGCCTGATAATTGATGGGAAATATCAGCAAACTATGATCAATATCACTGCCGATTTATTGAGCGATAACAGTGAGTATATCAGCGGCATACCGTTCCTTTACACGAAAGACCAATCTATTGACGGCATGAAAAATCTGATAGGACCAGCAGTAGACTACCTATACCAGCCAACAGATAAACTTAAACCCTTACTTTTACCATCACTTTACCTGGACGCAAGCACTCCTGCTAAAATCCTGCTTGATTTTCAACGCATGCCTATAAAGGTTATTATCAATAACTACCGCATGCTATCTTTACCACCCCAAATAAAAACCTACATAAAAAACAATTATCGGCACTTTTATGGAAGCATTTACACATATGCACCACTCATCACTAAAAATCAGCTAAGTATTGACCTGAAATTTTCTGGAAAGTATCGAGTAGAAAGTAAGGGGGGAATATTAATTGATAAAAAATTAATAAAGCCAAATCAAATACTACAATTGAAACAAGGACCTCACTTATCTCAAACCAAAACAACTTATCGCTTAGTTCTTTTACCCACGACAAAAGAACCACTTAATAAACAATTTGAGCAAGATAACTGGAGCCAGATGATTAAGGCAATTTTATACTAGGGTGGATTATCCGTCGGTGCCGCGAAATAAACTAAAAATCCGTGGACAAGGTGATAGCGGGATTGGTGCATCAGCAGAATCAATGATCTACATCTACTATCACCGCAACATTTACTTCCGAGCAGCCATCGTGGATTGCTTCGCTACGCTCGCAATGACAGGGAATGCAACACCTTAACCCGCTGTCATTGCGAGCGTAGCGAAGCAATCCATCATCTTTTTCTGAGGCAGCTTAAAGCTAAATTTAAACATGTAGCGAGTTAAATGTAAGTTTTGCGACACCGACCAATCCACCCTGCTCTTAAAATATCCCTTTAGAACAACATCCTTTTTAAGATGTTATCCTTTTTAAAGAAGTGATGATGCAATGCGGCGGCAACGTGTAACAAAAATATTGCTATCAATATTAACGAAAAAATATAATGCATATTGGAAAACCATACACCACCTATCTCCGAAGTAAGAAAAGGCTTAATGGTTGCCATATAGTAAAATGTGATATCATGACCGCTTAACATAGAAGTAAACATACCTGTGATAGGCATAGCAAGCATCAATAAATATAAACAGATAATATTCCCATGTGCCGCATATTTTTGCCATACCGACATATTAACAGGTAGATCAGGGCTAAGGTTTGCATACTTCCAGCCTAAACGCAACACAACCAATGCAAGCAACAGCAACCCCGTTGACTTATGCATATCATAGAGCGACAACCTAAAATCAGACTTAGGAATGTTCAACATAACATACGCTATTAAAAACATTGCAATAAATAAAATAGCCATTATCCAATGTAATATTTTTGTAACACAACCATATTGATCTTGGGTATTTTTATACATTTACAATCTCAGCTATATTATTTTTTGACAATATATGAGATAGTAACTCATAGATTAATTCATTTCAAACAATGACTATGATAGATAAAAACTATAGAGGATTGCCATGCTAGCCTCCCCAAACGACTTAAGTTACTTCCTAGAACTGGCAACAATATTAAATTTCTCTCGTGCTTCTGAACGCATAGGCATTAGTCAACCATCACTCAGCATTGCAATAAAGCGACTTGAACAATCAATTGGTACCGAATTATTTATTCGCAGTAAAAATGGCGTGACACTTACTCAAGCAGGAAAACGACTATTATCGCACACCAAACAACTAATGCAGCTGTGGGATAGCGTTAAAACAGAAAGTCTAGCCTCTCACCTGGAAGTGCAAGGCCGATTTACATTTGGCTGCCACCCCTCGGTTGCCTTGCACATGCTACCCTCATTCTTACCAGCCATTTTACGCCAGTACCCTAAATTAGAAATCCAATTACAGCATGATTTATCTCGAAAAATACTAGAAGGCATTATTAACTTATCAATTGATATTGGCATTATTGTCAATCCAACCAGACATCCTGACTTAGTGATTCATAAACTACACACCGATACGGTTACCTTTTGGCAGGCAACTAAACAAAA
>CAYZRM010000015.1:20256-30524 GCA_964480845.1 uncultured Coxiellaceae bacterium
CATTTCTTAAATAAAAATGCATTAACTCTAGCATCATGATCACTTTGGCTTTATTATTGTTCGCTTATCATAACTAGACGTGCTCTTTACCATTATGCGTGAACCTATTCTAAATATAGCGATTGAAGCTGCTCGTGCTGCTGGTACTATTATTACCAGAGCAATGCAGCGCCTAGACACCATTACCATTGCTGAAAAGCAACCCAATGATTTTGTTACCGAAATTGATCAGCGTGTTGAAAAAGAGATCATTTCCATTATCAAAAAAGCCTATCCTACCCACGGTGTATTAGGGGAAGAAGGCGGTGAGATTGAGGGAGATGACTACCAATGGATTATTGATCCTATTGATGGTACACGCAATTTTATTCATGGATTCCCGCATTTTGCCGTTTCCATTGCAGTTGCCCATAAAGGTAAAATAGAGTACGGCGTGATTTACGATCCATTACGCCAAGAATTATTCACCGCTACCCGCGGCAAAGGTGCTCAACTTAACGACAGACGTATCCGCGTAGGAAACCGTAAACGTTTAGAAGAATGCCTATTGGGAACAGGTTTTGCTTATAGACATAAAGCACACGACCTCTCCATGCCTTCTCGTATTTTACAGTCTATTATCCCTATTTGCGGTGACATCCGCCGTGCAGGCGCAGCAACGCTTGATTTAGCTTACGTTGCCTGCGGTCGTCTAGATGGATTCTGGGAAGTAGGTTTACATATTTGGGATATTGCAGCTGGCGTTTTATTGATCAAAGAGGCGGGTGGCATTGTTTGTGATCTCGAAGGTGGAGAAACCTACCTTAAAACAGGTAATGTGGTGGTTGCAAATCCTGCTATTACTAAACAGCTTCTAAAAACAATCAAGCCTTGCTTTACTGAATAAACTTCTATCAATCACCCCGCATTTTTGCGGGGATGCTTGCATCTCATCAAGCTTGTGGCTTAAAGCTTGCAACCTACCATAGCATTGCATAGCTATTTCTTCAGCCCATCCTGAATTGCTGTCAGCATTCCACGCAGTATATTCATTTCCATAACATCCGGTCGTGCTCTCAAATACAATCTTCTCAGCCTGGCCATCAACTGCCTAGGTGCACTCTCTTTTAAAAAATCGATCTCCACTAACACCGCTTGCAAATGCTCAAACAATCGTTCCATTTCCTCAGCAGTTGCCACACGACAATCCCACTCTTGCGTTTCCGCTTCGGTCAAACTTGCCACACGTAGTTCATATGCAATCACTTGGATAGCTGATGCAATATTAAGAGATGAATACTCAGGATTAGCGGGTATTTGCACATGAAAGTGACATAACTGCAATTCTTCATTGGTTAGGCCAGAATCTTCCCTGCCAAATAATATCGCCACTTGGTGATGCTGGGATTCGCGACTTGCTTTCTCTGCCAGCTCTCGCGGAGCAATTAAAGGCCAAGGTATCTTCCTAGACCTGGCGCTAGTGCCTATCACTAATGAGCAATCCGCAATTGCCTCTTCCACTGTTGCAACTACCTTTGCATTCGCTAGCACATTGATTGCATTCGAGGCCATCTCATCTGCTTTAGGATGTGGGTACTTATATGGATCTACCAAGTATAATTGGGACAGGCCCATGGTCTTCATAGCACGAGCAGCTGAACCAATATTGCCAGGATGAGAGGTATTAACCATCACAATGCGAATGCGATCTAACATGTTGTTCTTCTTTAACTAAATGATGATAGACGCATCATAACTGAATCCATTCCAAGAGCCTAGCGCATAAAAGACCATAAAAAGAACACCCTTTATAATTAGGAGCAAAAAACAACCAATAACATCCTACCGCATCATAAGAAATCAAAAAATTCTGACCTATAAAGTGAAAAAAAATCCCAATATTGAATAACAAATGACTATAAATACCAATTTAGTATACTTTTCGATAAAACCTCTTAAGAATCCAGCGATTAGAAGTCGTATAATAAAAGTATAAGAAAGACACTAACAAGGAGTGGTTGCCATGCGAAAGTTACACCGTACCTATGCGCAAATTGTTACCTGCTCTGCTGCGGCACTGCTATTAACGGCTTGTGCAACAACACCAACGATGCCATCCAATTATACAGGCTTTGATGCTGCCTATACAGATAAAACTGACTATGCCAGCCGCTTACCTGCCACCATGAAAACAGATGGTAAAAAAATTGTTTTTGTAGACCCTAATGTGCATGCATGGGGAGCTTACGGCCCTGATGGACGCTTAGTAAAAGCAGGGATTGCGACAGCAGGTGCACGCATATGTCCGCCAGACTCTCCAGATGAGAAAGATTGTCGTACAGGTCAAGGCACCTTCCGCATTACTTCTCTAGGAAACGGTGACTGTTATTCCAAAAAGTATCCCAAACCAACCGGCGGCGGCTTAATGCCTTATTGTATGTTCTTCAATAACGGCGAAGCATTACACGGCTCACCTGACAATATTGTTGTAAACGATAACTTAAGCCATGGCTGTGTGCGCATGCGCATTCCAGATGCTGAATGGATGCGTTATAATTTCGCCCAAGTCGGCACTAAAGTTGTTGTCGCACCTTATTACAACTAGCATCATGGCCCGGTTGAAACCGGGCCCTTATTTGAAAAGGAACTTCCTGATGCAATATCAAGCAGATATCCAATGGTCCAATAATACCGATACGTTTGAAGTTAAAACTTATGACCGCACCCACCAAATTAAAATGGGTGGTGGCTTAGAAATCACAGGGAGTAGCGCCCCAGAATTTGCTGGCAAAAAAGAATTACCCAATCCTGAGGAATTGTTCACCGCATCACTCGCCAGCTGCTTTTCCTTAAGTTTCTTTTACTTAGCAGCAATGAAAGGCTTTGTTTTAACAGAATATACCTGTCATGCAACAGGAACCCTAGGAAAAAATGCGGAAGGCAAAATGGCTATAATAGCTGTAATACTAAAACCCAACGCTCATTTCGCAGCTGAAAAATCACCAGATACGGCCACATTACAAGAATTATTTAAAAAAGCTCATGACACCTGCTTTATATCTAACTCCGTCAAGACCGACGTTAGGATTGAAGCGTAAAACAGCGGACTACGCCACATTGTAGACGTTTACTCTGAAAAAGCGCATAGCGACATACTAATGCGCCCTCACAGAATTGGCAGTCTTTTAATTAGGTTGTCCGAGCACTGATGCGTGGACAAAAAGCTATTTTACTGCGGATCTGGCTCAACGGGTGCTTGATAACCAACCGTTGCTTCGGAACCTGATGAAGGTGCCTGATAGCCTACACTGGCTGATGTTCCCTGCGCTTTAGGTGCCTGATAGCTGCTAGGTGCCTGGGGTTCCAACGAACTAGTCGGTGCTTGATAGCCAACTGAAGCTGCTGACCCACGGGGTGCTGCCTGCGGCGCTTGATAACTATTTGGGGCCGTAGCTGGCAAAGCCTGTGGCGCCTGATAGCCAACACCTGCTGGAGCTCCTTGTGGAACGGGTGGCTGGTAGCCACTAGGTGCCTGATATCTACTCGGTACCGGCCCTTCAACCTGTCCCCCTTGATTAACCCTACTTTGATAGTTCGCATCACTACGAGAACCATTGGTGTAATAACTACGTGTCGTTGTTGATTGATAATAATAAGGAGCAGCGCGATTACTATCATCATCAAATAACGTATCTAATGCGCAACCTGCTAATAAAAAGACACTAAATAACAATAAGATAGGCTTCAAAAAGGACGTCATGAGAACTTTCCTGTGAGTTAAGTGAAATCACATTATTTAGGCTTAAAAGCAGAAACGCAATAGATAACAAAGAATATCTTAAACCACACCCCTGATTAAACATGGTACAAACATACAAAGTGCTTTCTCTTAATAATCCAGCCCAAAATTCTGCTACACTTGCGCGATATTAGTTATTTTTAAGAGAAAATAAAAATGTCTAGCCCAAGATCAGGCCGAGGAGATAAATCCTTAGAGCGCGTAAAAAAAGCAGTGCAAGAATACGGGTATGAAAAGCTGCTAGAATTATACGATCCTAATGACTTAAAGAAAATAATATACAACAAAGACAAGGTAAGCCTTACCCGACTAGGCGGAACCAATATTGGTATTTATAAAGCCACCTATTACAGCGAAACCAAACATAAGTACCATTATATTTTACGCATGTTGCCCAATGAAACGTATCGTCAACACTATTTTGCGCTTAGAGAAGAACTAGAAGATACCGGCTTTCTCCCAATGCAATATGACTGCACTCCTATCTTACTAAATGACCATGAATATCAATTAGAAATCATAGAAGACTGTGGAGAAAATTGTAGCCTAGATAAATTCTTTAATTCACCACGTGCACCCGTAAAAACCAGCAGCATGGCATTCTCATGTGTACAACAAATATTAAACATGATGCAAAGCTTTTACTCAGCAGGATATTTATTTACTGATATCAAACCATCCAATTTTATAGTCAATCACGATGGCTACATCTTAGCTACCGATATGAAATCAATTCTTAGGATGAAAAAACGCAACCACACGTACTCTGCTAATGAAATTCAAACCACGCCAACCTATCAATCAACCGCCTGGGAAGAAAATACAAAACGAAATACATGCATCACCCAAGATGCGCTACTTGCAGAAATAAGCTATAGGATAGGGATAACCCTTTATGAAATAGTAACAGGCCACATTGTTACCGAGCAATATCGACAAATAATGCTTGATGCACAAAATAAAGCGAATGAAGCATTACAAAAATACAAAACCCTAGTAAACACCCTAAAGAATGATGATACACTAAGGAGCAGCCTGGAAGATTTAGATAAAGCACTATCTGCCCGTGTAAAAACATTAGGATCAAAAAACCATCAGGAAATCAATATATCTCGCATCAACTATTTACAAGCACAGTTAATTTTATCCATCCAAGCAGAGCGAAATGAAGACATAGGAAAAATATCCGATCACGCCGATGCATATCTAGCAGGCATTCAAGACCAAGAAAACATAACAGTGAAGCAACTAATACAAATCCATCTGCTTCCTGAAAAAACTGAGGAAGAAAAGGCACTACGCCATCTAATCATGAAGATGATAGAATCGAAAATGCGTGACCACATCAGCATTACTGAAGCATATACTGCGATTGCCTTACTTAATCACAACTTAGATCCCCTGCCCAATATTCGCATCCCACGCCTGCAATTACCAATAACTAGCGGATCCAGCTCACCTATTTCCAGCCCAACATCACCCCATTCACCTACTCCTATTACACCTAGCAGTAGCAGCTCAGCAACCACAACACAGTCCGCACCTGCACCCCATCTACGGCATAGTTTAAGCAGCCATGCCTTTTTATATACAACAGCAACGACAGCGCCATCTATCGGACGTGAGCGTAGTACAACCATTACAGCAGATACAAGAGAAATTCACCCTTCTCGCACCTCTACCTCACCAAAAAAACACAAGCATAAATACCAACTACCGTTGATTCATAGAAAATCCAGCAGAACACTATTTGAACCAGTGGACCCTAGGGATAAGAAAAGAAGCTCTACCTTTGCCTCTAGCTCCTCAGCACCAATCTTTATAGAAACGGCTAGCAGACCAAGAAGCAATACAGATGCCTATACGTCATTAGATGAACAAATAGAACATAGAAAGCATCATCAGAAAGGAAAAAAGGGTATACAGATTACCACCCGAACCACACCATCTGTCGAAGAAATAATAGATTCAGGCCAAGCAATAAACTTGAAAAGTTCTAGCGCACCTTCATTAACGCTTGGACAATCTGTTAATAAAAAGAAATAAAAACATAAGGTGTACTCACACCACCAATGTGGATGTGAGTACATATAGCATTACGGCCTATTATCAGCTTCCTTAGGCTGCGCAATCAAATGGCTACGCTTTAACCCTAGTGCTAAGGTTAAAGAACCTGCCACATAAATGGAAGAATAGGTACCAACCACAATCCCTACAATCAAGGCTAATGAAAAACCATATAATAGGCTACCGCCCAAAAAGAACAACGCCAGCACCACTGTCAGCGCCAACACTGATGTCATGATGGTTCGTGAAAGAGTCTGATTAATAGACAAATTCATCACTTCTAATGCATCTGCTTTGCGGAATTTTCTGAAGTTTTCACGTACCCGGTCAAAAATAACGATGGTATCATTAAGTGAATAACCAATTACCGTTAATACCGCTGCTAATGAGATTAAGTTAAACTCTACTTGCAGCAAAGAAAAGATACCTAAAATCAAAACAGGGTCATGAATTAATGCAACGGTAGAACCAATCGCAAAACGCATATCAAAACGCAAGGCGATATAAACCATGGTACCCAATAAGGAAAGCAAGATGGCAATAAAACCCTTGGTTGCCATCTCACCACCAACCTGAGGCCCAACATAGGTTGCTAACTCTTTTTTTGCGCCAGGCAATGCAGCCAAGACTTGCTGCACCGTCTCTTCCTGCGCTTTTTGATCCATTGCTGCAATTGATTTGTCTTTGGGAACTAAGCTAATCAACACATCTTTAGAGGTGCCAAAACTAATTACCGTTGCATCGTGAAAACCTGCCCTCTCCAAACGCGCCCGTATATCAGTTAAATCAGCAGCCTCGGTATAGCTTACCTGAACTTGTGTACCCCCGGTAAAATCCAAACCCCAATTCAAACCATGAACGATCACCATCACAATAGACACAATAAACAACGCTATTGATAAGCCTGCTGCCCATTTGCGTTGCGCCATAAAATTAATTGCAGTATTTTGTTTAAAAAATTCCATGTCTTAAATCCCAATAGAAATACGCTTGGTGTTTTTACGACCGTAAATTAAATTCACTAATGCACGGGTGCCAGTAATAGCGGTAAACATCGATGTTAAAATACCGATAGTTAATGTGATAG
The DNA here is from genome assembly GCA_964480845.1 of uncultured Coxiellaceae bacterium. GTDB lineage: Bacteria > Pseudomonadota > Gammaproteobacteria > DSM-16500 > DSM-16500 > Aquicella. The sequence continues at coordinate 27,189 of CAYZRM010000015.1, forward strand.
CAAATCCTTTAATGGTGCCTGACCCCATGCTAAATAAAATCATGGTGACAATTAAGCTCGTTAAGTTAGCATCTAAGATGGTGATAAATGCACGATCATAACCGGCATAAATACTAGCCTGCACTCCCATACCTCGACGCAATTCTTCACGTATACGCTCGAAAATCAATACATTCGCATCCACAGCCAATGCCACGGTTAACACAAGACCAGCAATGCCAGGCAAGGTTAACGTTGCGCCTAAGAGTGATAAAAGAGCAACAACCAAAACCAAATTCATGATTAAGGCAATATTCGCAACAATACCCATCACACCATAATAGACCGTCATAAAAATAACAACCAAACCCATACCCACTATCATAGACATCATGCCCATATGGATATTTTGTTGGCCTAAGCTAGGACCCACTTGGCGTTCTTCAATAATAGTAACAGGCGCAGGCAAGGCACCTGCACGCAGTAATAAAGCAAGATTGCGCGCTTCATTCGGGCCGGTTAAACCCGTAATTTGGAAATTACTGCCTAGCGCACTTTGTATAGTTGCGACACTAATAACACGCTTTTCGGTTTGATAAGTAATGACTTGCTTGCCATTCTCCATTTTAGGTACAGACTTCACTTCCACATAAACAACAGCCATCGGTTTACCGATATTTTCTGCTGTCATTTTGGTAAATAAACTTTCGCCCGCACCACCTAAACGCACAGACACATTAGGTCTACCATCCTCACCAAAACCTGAAGAAGCGGACACAATAGAAGAGCCGCGCAAGATGATTTGGTTTTTTAGTAAAACGGGTTGATCGTGGTAATTATAAATACGAGAATCAGGCGTTACACCACCACTTGCTGCCAAATGTACATCATGCTCAACATCGACCATATGGAATTCTAAGGTAGCTGTTTTACCCAAAAGACTCTTAGCCTCTGCTGTATCTTGTACACCAGGCAAATCAACGGAAACGCGGCTATCTCCCTGCTGCTGAACAATCGCCTCAGACACCCCTAATTCATTAACACGATTACGCAGCGTATTCATCGCTTGCTCTAAGGTTTCATGCTTAGCTTGAAATAAGCTGGCAGGTAATAAGGAACCTTCTAGAGATAGCTTATCGCCACTACCCTGCTTCTCCCAATTAAATTCACTATAACGTCGAATCACAAAAGAGTAGCCTGCATCCAATGCTTCTTGGTTACGGAATTGGATAGAAATTTGATTATCAGATTTACGTGTAATACCCGAATAACGAATACGTTCATCACGTAACGATTGACCTATATTACGAAGATCACCTTCCACACGCTGCATTAATACTGAATCAACATCCACTTGCAACAAAAAGTGCACGCCACCTTGCAAATCCAATCCCAGTTTGATAGGCGTTGCACCAAATGATTTCAACCAATCGGGTGTCGTATTCGCTAGGTTCAAAGCAACTAAGTAATGATCCCCTAACGTCTGCTGTATTATCTCTTTTGCTTTTAACTGAATATCAGTGGACTTGAATTCCAAAAGTAAGGTTTGATCATGTAGTTGAACACCAATAGGTTCTATACCTAAATGATTAAGTGCTTCGACCACCGTTACTTGTGTTTGCTCATCAACCTCCGTGGTATTAGCACCAATGACTTGGACAGCCGGCAAAGAGGGATAAAGATTAGGAGCAGCATAGATAAAAGCTGCTATCAAAATAACAACGACTAACAGATATTTCCAGAGAGGAAAGCGATTCATTGTAACTGCCATGAGTAGATAACGTCCCATTTAGCAGCGAGGGAACTCCCTCGCTGTGATTTAACTCATTTATTCCATTGATTTTAAAGTGCCTTTAGGCAATACGCTAACAACTGATGATTTTTGCATCATGACATCAACATTATTTGCGATGGTCAAGGTAACATGTTGCTCATTCATTTTAACGACACGACCATAGATACCGCCAGTTGTCATCACTTCATCACCCTTAGCGATGGAATTTAGCAAATCTCTCTGTTCTTTTGCACGCTTGCTCTGTGGACGCCAAACAACAAAGTACATCATACCAAACATTAAGATCATCAAGATGATGAAAGACATACTGCTGCCTTGTTGAGGTGCGCCAGCAACCGCAGGCTCAGCAGATGCACTGGAGATAAAGAAGCTTGATAGTTGTTCTAACATTAGACACTCACCTTTTTGGAGTAGATAAATAAGTGGGATTATATGCGGTTTTTAGGTAGGGGGAAAGCGGCAATGCAATCATGGTGTTAGACCATACCTTCCTGCCGCCTACAAAATATTACGCCATATGGGACAGTATGCTATATCACTTATTTCCTAGTCATAAACATAGCATCGCCATAACTATAGAAGCGATATTGATTATCCACCGCAATTTTATAAGCATTCATGACATGCTCATAGCCTGCAAATGCTGACACTAGCATTAGCAGTGTTGATCCAGGTAAATGCAAATTGGTAATCAATGCATCCACGCATTTAAACTCATAGCCTGGGTAAATAAAGATAGCTGTCTCGCCATCAAATGGCTGTATATATCCTTGCTGACTAGCACTTTCTAAGGATCGTAAACTAGTCGTTCCGACAGCAATCACTCGCTTACCCCTAGCTTTAGTCGCTAGAATTTTTTCGCATAACTCAGCAGACACCTGCAAATATTCAGCATGCATTTTATGCTCACGGATATCGTCCGTGCGTACTGGCGCAAACGTTCCTGCGCCAATATGCAAAGTTAAATAAGCCATATCGACTTGTTTTTCTCGCAATGCTTGCAACAATGCCTGATCAAAATGTAACCCTGCTGTTGGCGCAGCCACCGAACCTTTATGTTTAGCATACACCGTTTGATAACGTTCTTTGTCTGTCTCGTCTGGCTCTCTATGCATATAAGGTGGCAAAGGAATTTGACCGATTGCCTCAATCACATCAATGACTGATTGATCGGTCTCGTTATAACGTAACTCATAAAACTGATGCTGTCGTCCCAATACCTCCAAACGAACCTGATTGGGAAATAATAAAAAATCGCCAATTTTAGGCGCTTTACTAACGCGAACTTGCGCAAGCACACGCTGAGTATCAAGCACGCGCTCAATCAGCAACTCCACTTGCCCCCCTGTCGTTTTCTGACCAAAAATACGTGCCGGAATCACCTTAGTATCATTAAAGACTAGCAAGTCACCAGGCTCTATCCATTGGAGTATGTCATGAAATCTACCGTGGCTAATCTCGCCATTTTTGCCATTAATACTCATTAATTTGCTATTAGTACGGGTTTCAGCGGGATAACGGGCAATGAGCTCATCTGGCAAATCAAAATGGAAATCTTCTAA
>CAYZRM010000016.1:0-30104 GCA_964480845.1 uncultured Coxiellaceae bacterium
ACCACCGACCACCACCATGTCAAGGTGGTGCTCTACCACTGAGCTACGTGCCTAAGCTTCAAAGAGCGCGTAAGATAACGAATAATAAACAAATATGCAACATTATATTTTCTCCGCTCTTTATGCCAATTAGTAAATCACGCTACATTTGTCACACCTGCCCCATCCCCCTCAAAGATTTACCTGTCAGGATTTTGGCCAAAAAATACCAGACTAACATTAAGATACAGTTAAGATTATTACTGTATTATCACCGCCTATAATAAAAAAATAAGAGCCCCTACTATGGCTGCAAGTCGATATTACGCTGTACACAACTTAATTTCTTCCGGTCCAAAATTAAAAAGCGAGGCCTCTTGTGATTTAGAAGAAATTGCACGGCTGTTTTTATCAGATACCAGCTCAAATATCCTTTGCACATTTAACCCACAAACAAATACCACTCTAGATAACCACTTTCCCGCAGATGAGCTGTATGTTGTCACCCCAACGAAAACATATAATTTGACACTTATATTACGCAATAAACCCGATTTTTCACATATAGAACTAACAGATGATGAAATAAATAATTACTATGATTTTGTAACAAAGAAAGCAATCAATGAGCCAGTGGATGAAAATGACAACCCTCTCCCGGAGAGAGATATTGATGACTACGAAGCAGACTCACACTCTTCGTGCGATGATAGCATGGACATTGATATGCCCAAAAGAAAGCTCCCTCATTATCACTCAGCTCACCCTCACCTTTCCTACGCAGAAAAATTAGCTATTACGCTCTACTCAGGTGATTTCTATAAATCAATCAATAGCTTTCTAAGATCACATGGCAGGGTAACTAATGTACCAGGATTCTCTTATGAATACGATCATGACGAATGTGCAGCATTAACATTGCAAGTAAAAGAAATTGTACTAGCTATGGTAATCGCCTCTATAGCCTTAAATAAGACATGCCCAGATAATATTGCGATAGAAGGTCAACGCCCCAAATGCTTATTTAGAAATGAAAGACCATATCAATCTAGCCCCTACCGATTTATTGGAGAATCAGGTGGCATGACCCTGATGGAAGGATTCACCAGCACAGGACTTACATTATCATCTGTACAAGATTTCATTTTTGATATAAACAAAAATATTACGATCCTATTCGAATACCCACTATCCGCCCCTTCATCTTATGGTATGAATATATCCGATTTAGCTAAACATCCAGATGAAAAGGAATTTCTATTTCCACCTAATACACAATTCTATTTTTATCGTAACGAAATAGAAAATATAAATGGCAATTCCAGTGACAGCGAATACCCATTAATTAATTACCATGCCATCCCAACCAATACCATTGATGGAACATTCCCATTTTCATACTCATATGAAGAATCAGCATTACGGCTAACCTTAATGCAATGGATAGCTGAGGAAAATAATCAGACAAAAATTGATACCTTATATCAATTAGCAGAGTATATGGCCTATCAAGAGAATGGTGAGAAGCATATGCAGTTAAGCAAACCATACGAGTATGCTCATGAATTAAAAAACATAAGAAATTACTCCCCATCTATTTTAGAGAGACTCTTTAAGTTAAAACCTCATGCCGAATATGTTTATAATAATTATTTAAAAAATGAATATGAACATTTTATTGGAGCAGACAGAGAAATAGCGTTAACTACTGATTCTGATGATCAAGTATTCATTTATCGACCCAATCACGGCCTCGCTCACTCAATTAGGTGCGCTCTTTATATCCCTCTCGTTATTGACTATTTTTCAAAATTTGCAAAAAACGATCAATTCAGGATGTATTGTCTCGGATTGAAAGAAAATGATATAGAAAAAATTCAAATAGCCATGTTGTTCTACATCACAGGTCGTGAAAGCGATATTAGTTATCTTGAAGACGGCAATCGCTACATGACTTATAGGGAGAATAGCTACAAAAATTTTTGCCAATATGCTGAATCGAATGACTTATTACTAAACGTAGATGATTTCGAAGGAATGACTAGTAGAAAAGAATTTTACAATGAATCTGTATATTCGAAATCAGTTAAACAGCATTTGTTCAACATTATGTTAATGGCTCATAAGCTAGATTTAGGTCGTTGCAAGATAAGCGATGAATATCTAGATGAAATAAGAAAATTCAATGATAGGCTAGTAAACATCTATCCAAAACAGATTCAATCCTTGAAAAGATTATACAGGATAGCAAGCGATATGCTTGTTGCAACAGGAGACAGAATTAACGCTTATTACACGGGAGAATTATTCTTAGACGACTTCTCCGAATATAATGCGGAAACTTTCTTTAGGTACAGCACCCATGTTGATCAATGCCTAGGAAGATGCTCACAAATTATAGCTAAATATAATACACCCCTACCCAATCCAACGGATTGTTTGACCGATGAAAACGGATCTAAAATAATATCATGTATTTTATATGCCATTGAAAGAGATAAATTAATAATAGTAAAATATCTTTTTAATAATTTTATAGATAGAAATTTTATATGCACAAATAACCAAATACTGGCTGATATATTAAATTACGCTATTAACTCATCAGACTTAGATATGATATGCAAAATATCACTTCATTATAATTCTTCTTGCATACCTACTAGCAAAGTATCCAAAATAATTACTGGACTAGAAGATTTTTCATTTTTACTGTGTAACTTTAGCAAAACACATCTAGAACTAGTTTTAGACGCGTTATCTTCAGATAATAGAATTCGTTTAAATGAAATAGCCAGCTTAAAGGAAACACTAAATAAAATCCCCCCATTTACTAGGATTAGTGCATTAAATATTTTAGAGAAACAAATAAAGAAATTAATAAAGAACAAGAGAGACCTAGAAACTCTAATTAATATTTGTAGTAGCCTGCTACTACCACACGATCAGATTCCTCAATTTATAATTAATTTGAAACAACAAGATCAGCAGGTTAAAAATGCAGAATGTCATCTATTTTTTTCAAAAGACTCACTATCTAATAAAAAAGAAAATGTTATCAACAAGCCCATCCTGCCCTCCTTGAGCACTACTACACAACCAACCTATTTTTAAAATGGACTAATCCGCATAAAAGATACAATCCATCTATTAACCAGCAGTTATCTTATTAGCAATAGCCTTTACCCAGGTAGGGTTGGCATTTAAACAAGGAACAAAAACAAACTCTTCACCGCCTAATTCAAGCCATTGCTCACGCAATCTTATATTAACCTCCTCCAATGTTTCTAAACAATCCACTACAAATGAAGGACAAACTACCGCTATTTTCTTAACATCAGATTTTATTAACTCAGGTAATAACAAATCTGTGTATGGCTTAATCCAAGGTGTGCGGCCTAGCCGTGATTGAAACGCAACCCGATAGAGCACTGGACTCAAATTCAGTTCTTTAGCAATCAAATCTGCTGTTCTATAGCATTGCGCGCGATAGCAATATGCATTGCTTTTAGAAAGAGCCGGGCAAGCATTAACATGATCGCAAGCGGCTGTGCAATCGCTTTTATCAATATGTCTTTCTGGAAGTCCGTGATAACTGAATAAAAGCATATCAACTTGTTTATCTGCTAGAGCACCCCTAACTACTTCTGCATAGCTACTAATAAAACCAGGGTGATCATAGAATTCATTAATAATATTAATGGCAGGTATATTCCATTGTTTATGCAATATCTCTAAGGTTTTCTGTATTGCCGAACCCGTGGCAGAAGAAGAGTATTGCGGGAATAATGGCACCACACTTAATGACGTACAGTCTTTTAGCTCAGATAATGCTTTTGCGATACTGGGGCTACCATAACGCATGCCCACAGCAACTTGATACTTTCCATCCAGCTCCTTAACCAACTCATTTCTAAATTTAACTGTGTTGACCCACAACGGTGAGCCATGCTTAGTCCACACTTTTTGATATGCAGCAGCAGATCTGCGAGAGCGAAAGGGAACAATGAAAATATTAACTAGAATCCAACGAACAATTGCTGGTAGATCAATCATTCTTGGATCAGACAAAAACTCTCTCAGATAGCGCTTTACTGATTTAACATCAGAACTATTGGGTGTCCCAACATTAATGAGCAGGATGCCTTTTTTCATTTTAGTATAGTCTCCTATTTATTGCTCGATCAAACAGCCTTGCTCAATACGCATTGTACGCTGTGCCCGCTTTGCAATATTAGAATCATGCGTTACCATCACCACACTTGTTTGACGCACTTTTTGCAAGTTAAAAAACAACTCCAATACACGCTCTGCATTTGCAGGATCCAAGTTACCTGTTGGCTCATCTGCCAACACACATAACGGATTAGCAACCAAAGCTCTTGCAATAGCAACTCGCTGACGCTCACCACCAGATAACTGCCCGAGTCGATGATGCATACGATTTTGCAAACCAACCTGTTCTAATAAAGTAGCTGCTCGCTCTTTAATAAGATGAGGCTCCTCGCCTGCTATTAATAAAGGCATACCGACATTTTCTAATGCAGAAAATTCAGGCAATAAATGATGGAATTGGTAAACAAACCCCAAGTGACGGTTGCGCAAAGCACACTTCTCCGCCTCAGATACTGATTGTAAATCTTTGCCACTCAACTCAATACGCCCAGCTGTTGGCTTATCTAAGCCACCCAATAAATGTAAAAATGTGCTTTTGCCTGAACCAGATGTCCCCACAATAGCAATCATTTCCCCTGGATTAACAACTAAATTCATATCTTTCAAGACTTCAATTTTTGAAGCACCATCTTCATATGACCTAGAAAGACCATGACAAGCTATCACAGGATTATTCATAACGTAGTGACTCCACAGGATCAGTCTTAGACGCCCGCCAAGCAGGATAAAGCGTTGCAATTAAACTCAGCATGAGTGAAGCCAAACCGATGGTTAAAACATCTTTGACTTCAATCACCGATGGCAAGTAATTAACAAAATAAACATCTGAAGAGAGGAATTGCACATTGAATATGGCCTGAATCGTATCAACAATTGCTGTGACATTCCATGCTAACAAGACACCACCAACAACACCTAATAACGTACCTAGCACCCCTATCAAACCACCTTGTATCACAAAAATAGTCATAATCATGCGTGGTGTTGCACCAAAGGTGCGCAAAATAGCGATATCAGCCTGCTTTTCATTAACCACCATAATTAATGTAGATACTAAATTAAATGCAGCCACTGCAATAATCAGCAACAGAATTAAAAACATCATACGTTTTTCCAATTCAACGGCATGAAAAAATTCGCCAAATTGATTTGCCCAGGTACTAATACTCGCACTGGGTGATAACTCCTTTGCTAAAAGATGTGCATCACGTGGTGCATTAAATACATCTTTAACATTCAAATGTAAGCCAGTGACATTATTACCAAAACCCAGTAGTTTTTGAGCATCTTGCATATGCACAAAAGCATAACCAGCATCAAAACCGAATCCACTGCCTGCTTTAAAGACACCAACCACTGTAAAGCGTTTAAAGCGAGGTAACACACCCGCAGGAGACAAGGAAACTTGAGGGGTCACAACAGTAACCTTATCACCCATTTCTGCGCCTAAGCGATTGGCTAACCCTTCACCCAACACAATACCAAATTTACCAGGTATTAAGTTAGTCAGCTCACCCTGTGTCATTTTATTAGCAATTGCTGAAATCTTTTTTTCTTCTTGCGGCAAAATACCACTTACCAGGGCTGGTTGCACACCGCCGCTGTAACTTAACAAGACCTCACCGTTCACAAATGGCGCTGCTGCTGTTATGTAAGGATAGCCTTGCATTACTTTCTGCAAATCCTCCCAACCAGAAATAAAACCAGACATACTGCTGACGGTAATCGGTGGCACCATACTAAATACACGTTTTTTGATTTCTTTATCAAAGCCATTCATCACCGATAATACGGTGATTAACACCGTCACACCAAGCGCAATACCTATCATGGAAACAATAGAAATAAAGGAAATAAAATGATTGCGGCGTTTAGCACGCGTGTAACGCAACCCTATAAAAAGTGAGGCAGGTCTAAACATTAGGTTTGTCCGCTCCAGTGAATAAATGAAAGAAGTTATTGGTTGTTTGGATTGCTAGTTCTTCGTATGAGATACCGCGCAAGGCAGCGATATACTCTGCCGTATGACGCACATAAGCTGGCTCATTTGGCTTTCCACGATGTGGGACGGGCGCTAGATAGGGCGAATCTGTTTCAACCAATATCCTATCTAACGGAACACGTTTAGCAACCTCTTGCAAAACAGTTGCCGATTTAAATGTAACAACACCTGAAAAAGAAATGTAAAAATCCATATCCAACGCTGCTTTTGCAACATCCCAATCTTCACTAAAGCAATGCATTACCCCTCTTGCCTCTCCTGCTTTTTCTGCACGCATGATAGCTAACGTATCAACATGGGCGTCTCTAGTATGAATAATAAGGGGCTTTTTTATTTTCTTTGCAGCAGCAATATGAGCACGAAAACGATCACGCTGCCACTCTGTTTCACCTGTGGTACGAAAATAATCCAAACCGGTTTCACCAATAGCGACCACTTTAGGATGAGATGCCAACTGGATTAACTGATCAGTGCTGATCTCTTCATTTTGTTCGTTAGGATGCAAACCAACCGAGGTGCTAACACAATCAAATTTTTCGGCTGTTTTCAAAACAGTGGAAAACTCTGCTATTCCTACACAAACATTTAAAAAGTAATGGATACCTTGCTGCTTAGCACGCTCAATAACGCGAGTTACATCACCTTCATCTGGTGTTAAATCTAGCAAATCGAGGTGACAGTGTGAATCAACTAAAAACATCTTTTACTCCCCCTGGCAACCATCAGTCATCCAGCGCAAAAATATATTCTCTAGCAATAATTGCTTATTTAAATTTAAGCCTAAATATAATTGATGTCTTACCTGCTGCAAATAAACCATCAACCTATTGGCTTGATCAAAGGATATATGGGTAGCGGACTCACGCAACACAGCCAAATAATCTTGATTAGTGATATCTGTTTCTTGCAGTAACAATCGCTGAATATCAACCACCCAAGACAACATCCAATCAACCAGCTTCAGTGCATCCTCACCCTGTAATGCTGCTGCTAACTTTAAAGGATCATTTTGCCTTTTACTAAGCAACGATAAACCATTAAATAGAGTGCCTCTTAATGCTAACGTCTCACTATCTTTTAATTGCAAGGCAGCTAGCGGTGCACCATTCGCTAATTTCAGCAATAACTCAGCATTTCCGGTTTGCCCTTCTAGCCAACGCAAACTCTTTTCTTTAGCAGGAATAGGAAACATAATACGCTGACAACGACTTAAAATAGTTGCTGGCAGACCTTGGCTTTGATGGCTAATTAATATGAGCACAGCTCCCTTAGATGGCTCTTCTAATGTTTTTAATAACGCATTCGCAGCATTCATATTCATGCTACTAGCAGGAGAAACAATCACCACTCGATATTCACCGCGCATGGATGATTGCTGAACAAATTCACTCACCTCACGAATTTGGTCTATCTTAATTGCTTGCCCTTCTTTTTCTGGCTCTACCCATAAAACATTAGGGTGCGCTTTACCAATGATTAAACGGCAAGGATGACAAGCATTACAAGGCAGCCCCTTCTCCAATGGCTGCTCACACAACAGCATACGCGATAACGCATCAGCAAATATTGCTTTTCCCGTCCCGGGCAAGCCTAGCAATAACAAAGCATGTGGTAGGCGCTGCTGTACCTTTGCTGTTTGCAACTGCTCCCACTGGTTTTCTTGCCACGGTAAAATCATAAAGCCGCCTCAAGCATAAATGCATCCAAAATAGACTCTATATTCGCCCTCACCTCGGCTAGCGGCTGCTCAGCATTCACAATTTTAATACGCCCTGGATCTTGCTCTGCCCTGCTCAAATAACCAAGCCTGACACGCTCAAAAAAATCCATACGCTCTTGCTCAATACGATCTTGTTGCGTACCACGTCGCATAGCTCTTTCCATACCTAAACTAGGCGAAATATCCAATAATAGCGTCAAATTAGGATAATACCTCTCCACCACCAATCTATCTAAGGTTGCTATTTCCTGCATATTTACTTGCCGACCATACCCTTGATATGCATAGGTTGCATCCACAAAGCGATCACTAATCACCCACTTACCCGCTTGCAATGCAGGTTGTATGAGCTGATGGATATGTTGTGCGCGGCTTGCAAACATTAATAATAATTCTGTGATGGAAGACATCTTTTCTGTGTGATGAGGAGATAGTAATACCTGACGAATCTCTTCAGCCAACGGCGTACCACCTGGCTCACGCGTATAAACTACCTCTATTGCTTTATTCGCAAAATATTCTTGAATAAAACGAAGAGCAGTACTTTTGCCTGCGCCTTCTGAACCTTCTATTGTGATAAATTTACCAAACTTCATGCGCTTCTCTTAGAATAATATCGTGAATGATAGCGCTGAGATAACGCTACTTTTTTATGCTTAACAATCGGCTTAACCACCGTTACTGGCTTATTGATTTTTGGTGGTTGAACTACGGGCATCGTGACAGACTTTTTTAGCTTATTAGCGGCATCAACTGCTTGATGATGCTCTAGTAACGTTGTTGTAAATTGGTGACTACCATCACCCATTGCAACAAAGTAATAAAAATTATGGTAGGCCGGATGAAGTGCAGCTTGAATAGAGGATAAGCTAGGCATAGCAATCGGAGTAGGCGGGAGTCCTTTGTGTATATAAGTATTATAAGGCGTATCAGCTGTTAAATTTGACTTAAAAATTTTACCTTGATAGCTATCGCCCATACCATAAATGACTGTAGGGTCAATTTGCAATAACATCCCCTTACGTAAACGATTAATAATCACACCCGCAATAATTGGCCGCTCTGCGCTAAGATGCGCCTCCTTCTCTACCAAAGAAGCAACAATTAATGCCTCGTAAGCTGATTGGTAAGGTAAATTGCTATCCCTAGCTTCCCACGCTGCATTCAATTTTTTTTGCATCAGATCAAAAGCGCGCTTTAAGATCACCAAATCAGAAATACCTTTTGTATAATGGTAAGTATCTGGAAAAAAGAATCCTTCAGGAGACATATTAGGCTCTCCGACGGCCGACATAATCTGCTGATCCGTTAATGCACCAACCACATGATGAAAATAATTGGACTGCGCTAATAATAATTTGATCTGAGCAAATGAAACACCAGGAATAATCGTAAACGCATGGACCAACTGCCCCCTACCTGTAACCAATTGATGCCAAATGGAAAAATTTGTAGATCCCTGAGGAAATAAATACTCCCCCTCTTTTAAATGAGCGTCAATTTGGGGATAAGCATAAATGGAGAAAGTAATGGGGTGCCTAATCAACCCCAATTCTTTTAAATCAGCAATGACTTGCTGCTTTTTGGCGCCTGATTTCAGTGTATAGACTACACCCGCCGCATCAGTCACTACTGGTGAAAATAAAACATGCCAACCCCAGCCCGCAATAGCACAAACTACGACCAGCATACATAACAACATATAAAACCAAGGCTTTTTCATAGGACGTCATCAATAGGATTATATGATGATTTTATAGGGAAAATGGCATGCTGGCTATAGCATCTAATGGGGATAAATATGGGCATTTAATGATCACTTAAGGTGGGTAAAGTAGAATAATGCCAGACTGATAACGAACCAGAGGTAAAACAGATGGCTATCACTAGAGAGCAATTGAGAAAAAACTCATTAAAAAAACTTGCTTTCAAATTAACCCCTCCCCCCCTCATTGATAGCCCCTCATTCCCCCTACCAAAAAAGTGGGTAACACAACTAGCTACATTGCTAGGTGTCACCAATCAAGCCTTAACTAAACACATAGGAAAAAATTCAACCTATACATTTAAAAAACAACTAATAGAATCTATATCAATTATTTATTGGTATCTAAATGGTGATCTAGAAAAAAAACCCTCTGATAATGAGCGCACAGCCATTATTGCACAGTGCGCAGAAGATATTGAGAACTGTACGCCTGGCTTTCATAATCGCATTAACCTAGCCGTAGCCTCCCTATCAAAACCAAATAACCTAGCAGAGTTACTTTACTCTGTCAGAGAAAATATCATTTATAAAGCCGCTACAAAATTAACAGACGATGTACATGCAACCAATCGCTTCACCCATGTCGCCTATAAACATAGCTTTGGTGTACTACCTAATTTTGATAGCGATGTATATACCGGTGGAATAGAGGAAGATGACATTCTATATGTGTTAGAAAAAACATTTAAAAAAGAATATCATGCACTTAAATTACCCTTCTTATTATGCAAGCAAGCGCAATCATTATGCACACCCCTAGGCTATGTCGGCAAAAAAGACTCATTAAACCCTTACACATATGGCATATATGGCACCATTGAAACAGAGCTAAGAAAATTTCTACCCAAATTAGATAGAGAAAAATTATTTATAATTGATGAAGATTACAACATATTAGATATTAACTGGTCATACATAAAGCAACAATTTTATAAGCGTCTGCTATTTAAAAACTATATCGATAAAACAGCACACACCACTAGCTTAGTAGAAACAGCACTCTCCGGCGAACTTGAGAGAAAAGATGAAACACACATTAAAGAAGCCCTCAAACAATATCTTCTTAACACCTGGCTAATGTCAAATGATACCATACCAACTAATCTTAACATTACGAAACAGTACGAAGAGCTAGTCAACTATTTACCCTCCTATAAAGATGTCATGGGAAGTATTATTCTCAAATTAAATCTAGATTTATTAGATACAATAATTCCAGATAAATTAAAAACATTTTTATGCATTATATTAAAAAATACGCCTGAATTATTTCAAAATCTGCTAACCTCACCGGTATTAAAAAATAAAATTTGGTCATGCATCTTCGACTCAGAAAAAATGTTCATGTATGAACTGGGTGACATATGCGCTTATTTAACCAAACATCCTGATCGCTTAGGTATTCAGCTAGCCAGCGACCGACTATTTTATTTCAACAAAATAAACGGCGCTAATAATATAGCGTTTTACTTATCCGGTGAAGATCTACGAAACATAGCCAATCAAGCATTAGCTTTTTTATTAAAACACAGAAAAAAAATAGGTAGCCAGCTTATAATTGATGCATTAACTCAATTAAATACTCATGGCCAAAATGCATTCATGATTGCTTCCAGACATCAACGCAGCACACTACCAAAACTAGCTGCTTTATTTGTTTCATGCATGGAAACATCTAATATAGATGCTCTATTACATTTCACCGGTCAACTTGCTAATGACCATAAAAACATATGTTTAATTAGCTTGGCTGGCTTACAAGATGCCTCCATGATAAAAAAATTATTTACCGCCCTTCATCATGCCAATACAAACAATATAAGCATAAAGAATTGCATCGCATTTCTAAAACCTAATTTCATTAACGCCTTGAACAAACACCACCCTGAGCTAATACCTTCGTATTTCCGTACATTTTCTTCACTACTAGAACTGACACAAAATACTGATGTACTTCATAGTATAAATCCGTTAACAATCGTAGACATTTGCCCAAAACTGGTATTCACTCATGTTTTTCTCAAACATAATACATCTCACTCCTCCAATGAGGAATTACAACAACTAGCAAGATCTCTACTAGATCACTACAATAAAAAATTAACGCAACAAGAAGCTACTGGAAAAGAATATTCAAATCTGAATCATTCAATATTTGGATTCCGAGTATCTCGCAGCGAAAAAAGACAAGCCTATGAAGCGCTGCAAAACAGCTTGAAATATAAGACCGTTAATATTCAGACATTAATCAAACAACATAGAGCGTTGAGAACAGGCCAATTAGGTGTTTTAGCAAAAGCATTAGACAAATTTGCCTTTGATACAAATGATAGGCCAGAAAGAAATCCTAGATTAGCTGAGTTAATTTAATTAAAGAACGGCCATCCCCGCCCCGCGAAGGCGGGGACCCATTCTAAACTTAAGAAACCTATTTATTAAAGATAAGCAATCGCTTGCGTTAAAGTTAAGCTATAATAGACGCTATATCTTTTTAAATACTAAAGAACCATTTGTCCCACCAAAGCCGAATGAATTAGATAATACTGCATCAATCTTCATCTCTTGCGCAATATTAGGGACTAGATTCAAATCACAGCCTTCACTAGGGTTCTCTAAATTTATGGTAGGAGGAGCCACTTGATCGCGCATAGCCAAAATAGAGAAGATAGCCTCTACAGAGCCCGCCGCACCAAGTAAGTGCCCTGTCATGGATTTAGTGGAACTAACAGCCAACTTAGCAGCATGATCACCAAATGCCAGCTTAATCCCCATGATTTCCAATTCATCACCCATAGGGGTAGATGTACCATGCGCATTGACATACTGAATATCGCTTGGATTCATGCCGGCGTCTTTGATTGCATTAATGGCTGCAGCCGCACCACCACGACCCTGCGGATCGGGGGAAGTCATGTGATAAGCATCAGCACTCATTCCAAAACCAACTAATTCAGCATAAACCTTCGCACCACGTGCCTTAGCATGCTCATACTCTTCAAGCACAATCACACCCGCACCATCACCTAATACAAAACCATCCCTGTCTTTATCCCAAGGACGGCTAGCCTTTTCTGGCTCATCATTACGAGTAGAAAGTGCACGCATGGCAGCAAAACCGCCTATGCCTAACTTAGTTGTTGCCATTTCTGCTGCGCCTGCAATCATCACATCCGCATCGCCATAAGCAATCGTACGTGCAGCAGCTCCAATATTATGTGTACCGGTTGTACAAGCAGACACTAAAGAAATATTTGGGCCTTTCATACCGTAGTCAATTGAGATCAGCCCAGAAATCATATTGATTAATGAACCGGGTATGAAAAAAGGAGAAACACGACGTACACCTGAATCAATCATTGCACTGCGATTTTTTTCAATAAAAGGTAAACCGCCAATACCAGAACCAACCGCTAAACCAATACGATGTGCATTTTCATCTGTGACTTCAATACCAGCATCTTTAATAGCCTGAACACAAGCAGCCATACCATATTGAATAAATACATCACGCTTTCTTGCGTCTTTTTCTGACATATAGACAGTAGGATCAAATTCTTTTACACGACTACAAATCTTGCAGGAAAGATCAGATGCATCAAAATGATCAATCAAGGCAACGCCACTTCTACCAGCTACAATACCTTTCCAAGTACTCTCCACGTCATGACCTAATGGGCTTAGCATTCCCATACCAGTTACTACGACACGTCGTTTACTCATGGGGACATCCTCATTATAAGAAAATAAAAAAATACTAGGAATGGAATTGTGTGGCCCACATGACATGCGGGCCACAGCATATGATTATCAGCCAGCTTAGTTGCTTTCTTTTTCCATGCGAGCAACGATATAGCTAACTGCATCTTTAATAGTCAATAACTTACCTGCATCATCATCAGGAATTTCGGTTTCAAATTCTTCTTCTAATGCCATGACTAATTCGACGGTATCTAAAGAATCAGCGCCTAAATCGTCAACAAAAGAAGCATCAGCGGTTACTTCATCTTCTTTAACACCTAATTGTTCTACAACGATCTTTTTAACGCGTGTTTCAATTTCATTTTGGTTTGTCATGGTGCATCCTCTTAGTTTAGTTGGGGTAGTTTAGTCAAAATTTTGCAAGTTGCAAGTTTTGGTTTATCACTACTAATTCATATACATACCACCATTCACATGTATGGTTTGACCTGTAATGTAACCTGCTGAATCTGAAGCCAAAAATAACACGGCGCTAGCAATATCATTGATAGTTCCTAAGCGTTGCATAGGAATTTTTTGGAAAATAGTTTCACGCTGTTCGTCGGTAAGCGCGTTGGTCATATCAGTTGAAATAAAGCCGGGCGCAACCGTATTAATGGTAATGTCTCGAGAACCAACTTCTAATGCGAGCGCTTTACTAAAACCAACAACACCAGCCTTGGTTGCGCAATAATTAGCCTGGCCTGGGTTGCCAATAGAACCTACTACCGAACCTATGTTAATCACCCTGCCCCAGCGCGATTTCAGCATGTCTTTTACGCATGCCTTACTTAAGCGAAAAACAGAGGTTAAATTAGTTTCTAAGACATTTAACCACTCTTCTTCTTTCATCCGTAAGAAAATATTATCTTGGGTGATAGCAGCATTATTTACCAAAATATTGATCACACCCTCCGTTTCTTTGATATTTTTTAATACACTATCAATCGACTCTTGTGAGGTAACATTCAGCATTAAACCTCGGCCATTGATATTTTTTTCATTTAACGCTTGGGTGATACGATCAGCACCCGCTTGTGTCGTCGCTGTGCCAATGACAGTTGCACCAGCTTGGCCTAGGGCAAAGGCAATACCTTGACCTATTCCACGGCTAGCGCCGGTGATGAGCACTATTTTATTTTTTAAGGTATCTGGACCAAACATGATTCAACCTTCTTTAATTTATTATTAATAACGTACTAATGCAGAACCCCAGGCCAAGCCGCCACCAATACCTTCCATCATTAATAGCTGGCCACGCTGAATCCGGCCATCACGGATTGCTTCATCCAATGCTAGCGGAATAGAAGCACTGGAAGTGTTACCTTGCTTATCCAGTGTAATAGTGACCCTATCCATAGATAGATTCAATTTTTTAGCCATTGCTTGAATAATACGAATATTTGCCTGATGTGGAACCAACCAATCAATCTCGGATTTATCTAAATGATTAGCCTTTAACGTCTCGTCAAACAAGTCGCCGAGGAGATTAACGGCTAGTTTAAATAATGCATTACCCTGCATTTGCACTGTTTCAATATTGGGTGTATTGCTAGTACCTAAAGGTAAATACAGCACTTCTTTGTGATTACCATCAGCATGTAAATGGGTTGATAGTACGCCCGGCTCATCACTAGCACTGAGCACAACGGCACCCGCACCATCACCGAACAACACACAAGTTGATCTATCATTCCAATCAATAATGCGTGACATAACTTCAGAACCAATCACCATAATATGCTTAGCATTTCCCGTACGGATAAACTGATCAGCGATACTAAAACCATACATAAAACCGGCACATGCCGTTGCATTCAGGTCAAATGCAGGACAACCTGAAATACCCCACTTTTCTTGCAGTAAACATGCCGTGCTAGGGAAAACCATATGAGGGGTGGTGGATGTGACAATAATCATATCTAAGTCGGCTGGTGTTAAACCTGCTGCTTCTAATGCTTTACGACCGGCCTCATCAGCCATGGTCACTGCATTTTCTTCTGCGTGCGCAATATGCCTTGCTTTAATACCCGTACGCTCTACTATCCACTCATCAGATGTCTCAACTATTTTTTCAAGATCAGCATTCGTGAGGATTTTTTCAGGTAGATAGCTACCCGTGCCTGCTATTTTCGAGTATTTCATATTATTTTACCCTTGTGGGGAGACAGATTTTAAGACTTGTTCAACTTCATCCCGTATCAGTGCGGGAACATTTTTTTCAGCGCCTAGCACAGCCTCTTCAATTGCTCGCATAAATCCAGCAGCACTTGCACCACCATGACTCTTAATGACAGTACCTTGCAAACCAATAAAGGTCGCACCGTTATAACGAGTAGGATCTACCCGCTTTAAAGAAGACTTGAGTATAGGTTTAACTAACAGGGCAACTAGCTTGGTGAATATATTTTTCATGAGTGCTGACTTAATCAGCGTGGTCATAAAAGCTACCGTACCTTCCGTTGTTTTTAATGCCACATTTCCAACAAATCCGTCGCATACAACCACATCTACTTTACCTTTAAAGATATCATCACCTTCCACATAACCAACATAATTAATTGATTTTAATTGAGAAAGTAATTGGGCTGTTTGCTTAACTTGCTCATTACCCTTAATGTCTTCTGCACCAATATTTAATAAAGCTACTTTAGGATGAGGTACATTATCAACTGAAGAGGCTAGTACCGACCCCATAACAGCAAATTGCAATAAGTGCTCTGCACTTGAATCAACATTTGCCCCTAAATCCAGCATGCGCATGTTTTTATTTTCATTATAAGTTGGCAACAAAGACACAATCGCTGGCCTATCAACGCCTGGTAGTGTTTTCAAAACAAATCTAGCCGTTGCCATCAGAGCCCCTGTATTGCCCGCGCTAACACAGGCCGCAGCCGTACCAGCCTTCACTAGGTTGAGAGCTACGCGCATAGAAGAGTCTTTTTTAAGGCGCAATGCTAACGCTGGAGACTCATCCATCTCTACACGCTCGGAGGCATGTCGGATGATTAATCGAGTAGTATCATAGGAATAAGACGCCAAAGCCTGCTTTAATATAGCTTCATCACCTACTAATATAAGATTTAAAGCAGAATTTTTTGCCAGCATGGCAACAGCGGCAGGAACAGTAATGGGAGGACCGAAGTCACCTCCCATTGCATCAATTGCGATTGTCACAGTGGTCAAGCGAACTACTCTTCGTCGCTTTCGTCTTCAACCATTACCGCTTTGTTAATCACTTGACGGCCCTTGTAGTAGCCTTCTGGACTAACATGGTGACGACGATGAGTTTCACCAGTCGCGGAGTCAACTGATAAAGTTGTTGTGGTTAAACCATCATGTGAACGACGCATGCCACGCTTAGATCGGGTGACTCGACTCTTTTGAACAGCCATTTCTTAACTCCCCACTTTCTTACTATTTACTTGTGTTTTAATGATTTCAACACATGAAAAGGATTTTCACCCTTTCCTTCATCTTCACTTCCTGCGTCAGCAAGTGGTAACGATACCTTGCAATCTTCAGGCTCATGTCTTGGAATAATTGGCAGATTTAAGATAATTTCATCTTCAATCAACTCTCTTAATGCCAATTGCCCATCTACTACTAATACCGGCTCGTAATGATCAGGCAATGTATTAGCTTCATCCAGCGTGTGAACCACACCCAGGGCAAAGTCCGAGATTATGTCATAAACAAAGGGCTCCATACAACGTTGGCATTGCAAACTTAACTTAGTTTCCAAGCGCCCCCTCAAATAGACTATTTTTTGCTCATCTCGCCCAAATTGTAGCGTTGCCTCAACATGGCCTTGATGCGAGCTTAAAAGCGTACTTAAACGCTGCATATCCGCTAAATTAACAGAGCCAGACAGCTGCAAGCTTTGCTCAGCATAGCGAAATGGATCTATGTGTTCAGGTATGTTTTTTTCAGACATGCGCGCATTTTATGGGCGCAGACAGCTCGTGTCAAACTAAGATTATTGATTTAATGTATTTTTTAAAAATTAAACCTAAATTTGATTTTCTGTGCAAAATTTAATATATTTTACACCCTTCAAGGGGAAAATATGCCAAAACTTAGTGATAAAAAAAAGACCATTGCCAATAATGAACCAATAAATACTGGCACCCTCAACAGCTTACCCCCCGAGGTTATCCTAAATATCCTATCACAAGCCGCGGCTTTACTCCCGGCGCGAGACACAACCGCTCTTTTTTCTGCCAATAGGCGCCTTAGAAAAATCAGCAGCACAGCTTATTCACTAAAAACACTAGAGGATGCCTACGCTAATACCGATAATGAAATGGAACTAGAGAGGCAAATTTGTGAGCTGGAAAACAAACCCAATGAACGCGCCCTGCGTTTCCACCAGTTTTATATCGATGCTGAAAATCGCTTTTATGCTGATTTACTCCCCAGAGCAACCCACTGCATCAACTTAAATGCCAAGTGTGCGCTAGCACTGGGCGCTATTATGATGCTAAGTATTGCTTACCTGTGTAGCTCAAGGTATAGAAATGACCCCCAATCATTTACCAATTACTGGATGCATACCGCAGCGAACAGATCCATGGAGTTAACCATGTTAAGCATCGCAC
This sequence comes from uncultured Coxiellaceae bacterium, assembly GCA_964480845.1. Classification (GTDB taxonomy): domain Bacteria; phylum Pseudomonadota; class Gammaproteobacteria; order DSM-16500; family DSM-16500; genus Aquicella. Next base: position 17,985 of record CAYZRM010000016.1, read on the forward strand.
TATTAACAACAAGTGTCGTCGCATTAGGCGCAGCTTTTACTGCACTCTACTCACTCAAAACAGCAGATAAATACAGAGACCCCTTAATTACAAAACCAACCGCCTTTTTTGCTTCACCAGGACTTAATCGCCGATATCATCAGCAAGGGAAACTGGCTAAATTTAGGGACAAAGTACATAAGGCAAAGGAAAAACACATCCAATCACCGCAGGGCAGGAAAAAAGCAAGATAACATAGCCCCCATCTTCGGGGCCATTAATGAATCATAAATCAACCTGACTGATTATGCTTTTTATCCAACCCCTTAAAATAAGCCAGTCGCTCCGCAATTTTTATCTCCAACCCTCGTGAGGCAGGCTGATAGTACTCGCGTGGTTTAAGATTTTCTGGAAAATAACATTCACCAGCAGCATAAGCCTCTGGCTCATCATGCGCATAACGATAAGCCTTTCCATAATCCAATTGCTTCATTAGCTTTGTGGGTGCATTGCGTAGATGCAAAGGCACTTCATAAGAACCATGTTTTTTTACATCTTGCCTTGCTATGTTATAGGCTTTATAAACCGCATTACTTTTAGGCGCACAAGCAAGATACACTATTGCTTCCGCCAACCCCAATTCCCCTTCTGGTGAACCTAAACGCTCATATATTTCATTGGCATTTAATGCAACTTCTAACGCTCTTGGGTCAGCCAAGCCAATGTCCTCTGTTGCCATTCTAATAATGCGTCTCGCAAGATATCGCGGATCACAACCGCCATCTAACATTCGACACAGCCAATATAAAGACGCATCAGGCGATGAACCACGAACAGATTTATGCAAGGCAGATATTTGATCATAAAAAGCTTCGCCCTGGTTATCAAAGCGGCGCAAGCTCACCTGCATAACTTCAGCCAGTAGTTCTTTGGTTACCACTAATCTCCCACTTTGCCCATCAGCAAGATCCGCTATAATTTCCAATAAATTCAATGCCTGCCTCGCATCACCATCCGCGGCTTCAACTAATACATATTTCAATTCATCTGAAAAATCTAAAGATAAACAACCCAAACCATTCTCTTTATCATTTAAAGCTAAATTAATAATTTGCAATAAATCTTCTTCAGTCAATGACTTCAAAACATAGACTCGCGCCCTAGACAACAATGCGCTATTTAATTCAAATGAAGGATTTTCAGTGGTTGCACCGATTAAGATAAACGTACCATCCTCCACATAGGGCAAAAATACGTCTTGCTGAGCTTTATTAAATCGATGAACCTCATCAATAAATAGAATCGTTGATTGTTGATTATTTTCACGCGCAGACTTTGCCTCTTCAACAGCTAAGCGAATATCTTTTACGCCAGAAAAAATAGCTGATAATCGCACAAAGCGCGCATTTGTTTTTTGCGCCAGCAATTGCGCCAACGTTGTCTTCCCTACCCCTGGCGGCCCCCATAAAATCATGGAATGCAAAATACCTTGCTCAACTGCCCGCCTTAAAGGCTTAGCGGGTGCCAAAATATGCGCTTGACCAACAAATGCATCCAAGGATGCTGGACGCATACGGGTCGCTAACGGTTTAAATTCATCTTTTCTTAGTTTCATCAATCACATCAACATTTTTAGGCACTTTAAATACAAATAGATTCTGAGAAAGCGCCAGATTGGTTTCTATATTTTTAAATTGAACACTTGTCACATGGCCAAGATGATCTTGCAAACGCATTTCATTAATTTTACCGTCAATAAAGCCTAGCTCTATCCAGGCAAACATACTATCTGCCTTTTTAGGTATTAGCTTAAACCAACTTCCTGCCTCTTTTCTTATAGGTTGTACGGTGAAATCTTTATCTAACACGTGATCTACATCGCTTAATAATAGCGCAGGCGTTTCACCTGTTGCTTGCGTTAAAGAACGAATAGTCACCTGCTCTAAATCAGGATCATAAATCCATAACTTAGATTGATTGGCAACAATCAATTGTGGAATAGGTTTAGTAACATCCCAACGGAACTTGCCAGGCCGCTGCATACTCATACGCCCCATAGACTGTTGTAATGCTTTACCTTTGTTATCGTACACCGTTTGAATAAATGTAGCGCGCATACTCTTCACATTCGCTAGCAAGCCAGCCACATCAGTTGATGAATTAGCCATTGCAACACTAGAAGCTGCAAAAAAAATCAACGCTGTTAATTTAAATAATATTTTCTTCATAGCTATCCCTTCAACCATTCGTTTAAATATCATTGTTACATTGGTGGCTCTGCTGCCAATACTTCGCGTGAACCACTATTATCCATGGTGCTGACTATACCAGACGCTTCCATCTCTTCCATCAAACGTGCTGCTCTGTTATACCCAATTCGCAAACGACGCTGCACCAGTGATATAGAAGCACGACGACTTTCAGTCACAATGCGCACTGCCTCATCAAATAAAGCATCTTGCTCACCACTACCCTCACCTTGAGCGCCACCGCCCTCACTGATTTCTTCCGTCACATCCGTTAAATATTCAGGCTCACCATAAGTACGCCACGCAGCCACCACCCTATGCACTTCTTCATCCGCCACATAAGCACCATGCACACGCATAGGCACACCAACACCAGGTGGCAAATAAAGCATATCGCCGTGCCCTAGTAATTGCTCGGCACCCTGTTGATCTAAAATCGTTCGCGAATCAATTCGAGAAGAAACCTGGAATGCAATTCGAGTTGGAATGTTTGCCTTAATTAAGCCTGTAATAACATCAACAGAAGGGCGCTGGGTTGCTAGTATTAAGTGTATACCTGCAGCACGTGCTTTTTGTGCAATACGCGCAATCAGGTCTTCCACCTTCTTACCCACCACCATCATCATATCAGCCAATTCATCCGCCACAACAACAATTAACGGCAACGGCTGCAATTCAATTTTCGCAGAATCAGCATCAGTTACAAGCGTACCTGGCATTAACAACGGCTCGCCTTTATTAATAGCATCACTAATTTTTTGATTGTAGCCAGCAACATTTCTAACACCTAAAGCCGCCATTAAACGATAACGCTTTTCCATCTCAGCCACACACCAACGCAATGCATTGGATGCATCTTTCATATCCGTTATCACAGGTGTCAACAAATGAGGAATACCGTCATAAATAGACAATTCCAACATTTTTGGATCTATCATAATTAAGCGTAACTGCTCAGGTGTTGATTTATACAGCATACTCAAAATCATGGCATTGACGCTAACAGACTTACCAGAACCCGTTGTACCTGCCACCAATAAATGCGGCATTTTAGCTAGGTCAACTACCACAGGCTCGCCAGCGATATCCTTGCCCAACACTAAACTAACTGGTGATTTTGATTGTACATAACGCTCAGACTCTATCATCTCACGGAAGGAAACCATTTCACGATTTTCATTTGGAATTTCTAAACCAATGACAGATTTACCTGGAATCACCTCCACCACACGCACACTGACAGCAGATAAAGAACGAGCAATATCTTTTGCCAGTCCTGTTATTTTGCTCACCTTGATTCCAGGTGCCAAATCCAATTCAAAGCGTGTCACAATAGGCCCAGGATGCACAGCAACCACCTTTACATCCACACCAAAATCAGCTAACCGCTGCTCAACCAAGGTAGATAATTCTTCAAAAGAAATATTGGCAAATGCCTTTTCTATTGCAGGCGGTGACGCTAACAACAAGCTAGCGGGTGGCAAACTACCTGGAGCAAGCTTCACACTTGACTCCATCTCAATTTTTTTCCTTTCTTTGATTGGCTCAGGTTTAGGTACAACAACAGGCTTGGGCACAACAATGACAGGTGGCGCCACTTTACGCTCCACGCGCTCATTTAAAGTAGGCTCTCGTGGCGCTTCATTCATCACACGCTTAGGCTCTGCACGAGACTCAACTTCAACCGTACGCTTTTGCTGCAACCACGCAACCACTCGACTGCGCATATATTGAAAACCTTTTAATACTTTCTCTCCTAAGTAATCAACCAATCCCAGCCAAGAGAGACCCGTGACAAAAGTCACACCACAAACTAGCATGGTCACAAACAACAACGTACCACCCGTTTGATTAAATAATAAAGCTAAGCCTTTATCGCACAAATCACCAATAATACCACCCGCATGAGTAGGCAGATAATTAGAAGTAGGAATATAAAAGCTAGCCAACCCACAAGCACTGCTCACCAACAAAAACCAACCAGCCAGTTTAAACAACCACTCCCTAGGCTTATGCGGCATATTTTCTTTATCTTCTTGCAATGCTAACCAGCTTGATAAAATCATGAATGCCGGCAATAAATAACCCACCCAACCAAACAAGGATAGAAAAACATCAGCAAGCCAAGCCCCAACTCGCCCACCCTTATTATCAACATGGCTACCCAAGCCTGTACTCGACCAACCAGGATCACTCATGTGATACGTTGACAAAGAAATAAACAAAAATAAGGCCGCCGCAACTGCCGCCCAGAATAACCCTTCATGTAAACGATGTCGCATTTGCACAGACAAAGGTCGCCGCTTTTTTGTATCTACTGCTTGTTTATTTCGATTCTTCATATATTTATTTACCTACTAGACTGCTTCTCGTACTATATAACACCTTTGCTATAATGAGAAATATAGGATATGACTACCAACACACATCACCGTTTAATTATTCTAGGTTCTGGCCCCGCAGGCTGGACAGCCGCTGTTTATGCAGCACGAGCTAACTTAAACCCGGTAGTCATCACTGGCTATGCACCAGGTGGTCAACTAAGTACAACAACCGATGTTGATAACTGGCCAGGCGGGAAAGAGGGCTTGCAAGGACCTGATCTAATGGAACAGATGAAAGAGCACGCTGAGCGCTTTCAAACACAAGTTATTTCTGATGAAATCACTTCCACCGATTTAAGCCAGCGCCCTTTTGTACTAAAAGGTGAATCTACTTACACATGCGATGCTCTCATTATTGCAACAGGCGCCAGCGCTAAATACTTAGGACTGCCGTCTGAAGAAGCATTCAAAGGCCGCGGTGTATCAGCCTGCGCAACCTGTGATGGTTTTTTCTACCGTAACCAAAAAGTAGTCGTTGTTGGTGGTGGCAATACAGCCGTTGAAGAAGCTTTATACCTATCGAATTTAGCTAGTCACGTAACGCTTATTCATAGACGTGACAAATTAAGGGCTGAAAAAATATTAATCGACAATATTAATAAGAAAGCTGAAATGGGTAAAATTAGCTTTGCTTGGGATAGCATTGTTGACGAAATACTCGGTGATCAAACAGGTGTCACTGGTGTACGCATTAAGAATGTTAAAACAGATGAAATCTCACATATTGAAGCAACTGGGGCCTTTATTGCGATTGGCCACCAACCCAATACAGGTATATTTGCTGGCCAATTAAGCATGGATGAAACAGGTTACTTAACCGTGCAAGGTGGTGCCGCTCAAAATGCAACCGCAACGAATATTCCCGGTGTATTTGCAGCGGGTGATGTATCCGACCCCACTTATAGACAAGCTATTACAGCGGCAGGCTCAGGTTGTATGGCTGCCCTAGATGCCGATAAGTATTTGGATAGTCTGAATAGTTAGGTATACTCCAACTTATCAAACGTTAACTAAATTAATTTCGAGATGAATGAAATGGCAAAAGAAGACCAAATAGAACTAGAAGGCACCGTGATTGACACCCTGCCTAACACCATGTTTCGCGTACAATTAGAGAACGGACACATTGTTCTTGCTCATATTTCAGGCAAAATGCGCAAAAACTACATTCGCATCCTAAAAGGTGATAAAGTCACGGTAGAATTAACACCTTACGATTTAACCAAAGGTCGCATTACCTTCCGCCACAAGGAAGGCGGTAGCCGTCCTGCACCAGCTGCAACAGAATAACGCTAATAACCCGCATAATATGCGGGTTTTTTTTACACCTTCCAATCTCAACACACTTTAATCACCCCGTGGTATACTGTATCTAAATAACACAAAAAAACGAGGGGTGGTTGAGCGACATATTCGTTGCCTCCCACCCAATGAATGGACGGCCTCGCACGGCCTACCCACGCGAGAGCCCCATGGGAGGCAATAGAACCATGCCATTATCCTGTATCGATAATGGCTCACCTTCCCGACATGGCTGAATAAACTTCAATCAGATGAAATAACAAAAGAATTTTGTTAAAATGTTGGTCTAGATCATGAACATCAAGGAGCGATGCGAATGAAGTCCACCCATTTCCCATTAACAAAATTGGCAGCCATATTGGCATTACTGGGTTGGACCCCACCTACCTTCGCTAATCCGGTACTAGATCAGGTTGCCTTTGGTCAAGCCAATATACAGCAAACCAACAACACAACAGCCATTCATCAAACCAGCCAGCAGGCAATTATCAACTGGCACAGCTTCAACATAAACAATCATGAAACGACTTATTTTTTGCAGCCAGCAGGCGGCGTTGCCTTAAACCGTATTAACCCCACTCAAGGTGCTTCTAGTATTTATGGTCACCTCACAGCGACTGGACAAATTATATTGATCAATCCAGCAGGTATTCATTTTGGACCTAATGCGTATGTTAATGTCGGTGGTCTAGTAGCATCTACAGCGAATATTACCGATCAAGATTTTTTAAATGGCATTTATCGTTTTAGCAATACACCAGGATTTAATGGTGCTATTACCAATCAAGGCAAGTTAAAAGCAGCACAGCATGGTTTAATTGCTTTGATTGGCAGTGCCATATCCAATGAAGGGCTTATTCAAGTAGATTTAGGGCATGTAGTACTTGCCTCTGGCGAAGCATTTACTATGAGTTTTGCTGGGAACGACTTAGTTAACTTCAGTATTGACCAAAAGACCACTCATTTAGCCACTGATCATGAAGGTAAAACGCTCAAAAATGGCATTTACAACAGCGGCATTATTACAGCCCAAGGCGGAAAAATCCTTATCACTGCACAAGCAACCGCAGGCATATTAGATCATATTATTAATATGGATGGTGTCACGCAAGCACAATCCATTAGCCAGCAGCACGGCGAAATCATCCTCTCTGGCGATGCAATAAATACCGTCAAAATAGGTGGTAAAATAGACACCTCTAGCAAAACAGATCCGCAGCAGGGTGGAAATATCACCATTACTGGCCATCATATTTTAATCGATAGCACAGCTTATCTAGATGCAAGTGGTAATACGGGTGGTGGTAATATTACGATTGGCGGTAACTATCAAGGCCAAGGTCCACTGATGCATGCAAACGCAACCGTACTAGCTAAAGGCGCTGAAATACATGCTGATGCCATCACCAAAGGCTCTGGTGGGCAAATTATTTTATGGTCGGATGATGCAACAAAAGCGTATGGTAAAATTAGTGCAACAGGTGGCGCTACCAGTGGCGATGGTGGCTTCATTGAAACTTCCAGCCATCATTATTTAGATGTGAATGGATTAACAGTTAACTTAAAAGCCGCCAATGGGAAAACTGGAAATTGGTTACTAGATCCTGCTGATTTGACTATTTGCTCAAGCTGCACAACAACCAATCCTATTTCTGGCGGGATTTTTGCACCAGGTGCTGGAAACTCTAACTTACTTGTTACAGATTTAATCAATGCACTGGCCAGTGCCAATATTACCGTACAAACAACTAGCGCAGGTACAGGCGGTAATGGTGACATCTTTATTAATACAAATATTAATTACAATAGCGCCAACAGCCTAACCCTCTCTGCCTATCGTGACATTACAGCCTCAGGCACCAACAGCATTACGAATAGCGGCACAGGTAATGTTATTTTACGTGCCGATAATACAGGCACAGGAACTGGTACTGTCGGCTTTGCTTCTGGTAATGTCACCACTGCTGGTAATGTCAGCATTTACTATAATCCAGTAACTTTTGGTACACAGGATACCATCTATACAGGCGGCTCTACCCCCATACAATATATGCTTATTAATAGCCTAGGTAGCGAACTAGATACCACTTCACGCAGTCTAGCATCCCTCTCTAATACAACAGCTTGGTGGGGTGAAAATTTTGCATTAGCACGCGATATTGATGCCAGCCTAACCAACACTTGGGGAGCAGGTACTGGCTTTAGCCCTATCGGCACGATAGGAACTATGTTTTCAGGATACTTTGATGGACAGAATTTCACTCTCAGCAACCTTTATATAAACAGAACAACCGCAGAATACCAAGGCCTGTTTGGCAGAATAAATAACGCAGTGTTCTCAAACCTATACTTATCTGGCTCTATCACCGCTCGCAACTCTTCTGGATTATTATTTGGACAAGCATCAGGCAGTGGCAGCGCCACTAATATACATACGCTCGCAGGCTCTACTGTCACAGGCTCTACTGGTGGTATTGGTGGAATAGGTGGAACAGGCTTTATGAACTATACCAATGTGACCAACGCTGCCAATGTCAGCAGCACCACTAATACTAATGCCGTTGGCGTGGGGGGTATACATGGTGTAGGCGGTAGATACACTAATGTCTCTAATACCGGAAATATAACTGGTGGGGCTGGATTGTATGTCGGCGGCATCACAGGATATCTCGACGGTGGCTCACCACTAACCAATGCAGTTAACTCAGGCACCATCAATGGCACCTCAACCGGACAAGTGGGCGGTATTGTCGGTCAAAGTTATGGCGTTATTGATAGCACTTACAATATAGGCCTGGTCACTTCTTCAAATGGTATAGCTGGTGGCATTACTGGCTATAATGGCAACATCATTACTAACAGCTATAACACCGCAAAAATTAGCGGCTCTACCGCGGCTGGCGGCATTGCAGGCACATCAAGCGGCAGCACCATTAACAACACCTTTAATACGGGCATGGTCACAGCGACCTCAACCGGTCCTATCACCAGTAGTGCAGCAGGCTCCTACGCCAACAATTTTTGGGATACCGAAACAACTGGGATTGCTTCTGCTAGTGTAGGCACCCCAACCACCACAGCAAATATGATGACGCAAGCAAATTTCACTGGCTTTGATTTCTCCACTACTTGGAATATGATTGCAGGCCAATCTTATCCTTATTTACGTGCGTTCTACACCAGCACTCCTCGTGTATTTTCTGGCTCAACCCACTCAAATAACGTTGGCATTTCGTTAGCAAATAATGGAACTATATTTGGCAATACAACGATAGGAAATGATGGATCGTTCTATTTCTTAAGTGGAAACAATTTGATTTCACATCAAGATTACAGTATTGCTGATGGTAGCAACATACTCATTTACGCAGCTGATGGTAGCGGAACAAATATTTTTACAGCGCCAACTGGGAATGCTAGTTTAAATAATATTGCTATCGGAGATTATGTTGTTACGCTTGGCAGCTCAGATACAACCACCCTATCCCTTAGCAATATTATTGCAGCAATTGGCGGGCTATCTGATCCCAATATTAATCTAACTATCTTAGGCAATGATATTACAGTAGAAAATGATATAGGATTCTTAACTACCAACACAACCACTTACAACTTAAATGGCAACATCACGACAACTAACGATGGAATAATAGAGTTTGGTGGAACTGTTTCCTTAGCAGCTAATAGCATCTTACAATCTGATGATAGCATCACATTAAATAGCCTCACTACAGCAGGCAATTATTCTCTTAATATTAATGCAGGCTATGATGCGACCATTAATGGCAGTATAGGCACCTCTTCAGCGCCTTTGGCTAGCTTGGATGTAACCGCCACCAACGGCATCAATTTAAACAATAGCATTTATACAAGCGGCAATCAAACCTACTCAGGATTGACCTCTATTGGCAACAACATTGCATTAAACAGTAATGTAGGCAGCATTACCTTTAACAATACAGTAAATGGCGGATACAACCTGACAGTGAATGGGGCTACTGGTATTCAGTTTATTGATAACATTGGTGATGTAATACCACTTAACAGCCTATCATTAACAGGAGCTACCAGCCTATTAGGCAATGTTGTTAATACAGTTGCCAGCCAACTATATAATTCCCCACTCACCTTATCTAACCCAACAACACTCTCAACTACAGCCAATAACAGTGCTATCACTATTAACGGATTAATTGGCAATCAACCTCTCACACTGGGCGGCGCTGTAAATAACAATCAAACATTTACATTAGCGGGTGATTTAGGTACTAGCAGCATTACTGTAAATGGCACTACTGGTAATAATACATTAATTGTAAATACGAATAATGCTACTCAAGATTGGATACTAACAGCAGGAAATACTGGTAGCTTAGCAGGCGTTGCTGGCGGAATTAACTTTAATAACATCACTAATGTGACGGGTGGCGCGAACAATGATAACTTCACTTTAACTGGTTCATTTAACGGAAATATTTCTGGTGGTGCAGGTACAAACTCTTTAACTGCTGATAACACAGCCAACACCTGGAACATTACAAACAGCAACAGCGGGAGTGTCACCAACCTAAGTGGAAGTTTTAGCTCTATTCAAAATCTAATAGGTGGTAATAGCGGAAACACTTTCAACTTACTAGGTGGCTCAGTGAATAGTATCGTTGGTGGCAGTGGTAATAATACACTAGTCGGTTATAGTGGCACATATAATACCTGGAATATAAGTGGAACTGACACAGGATCAGTGACTAGCGTTAGCCATTTTAGCCAGATTCAAAATTTAACCGGCGGCAACAGTGGCAATTTATTTGCTTACAGCAATAATGCAGTTATCACAGGACTAATCGATGGTGGCAACTTAGCAAACATGAATACATTAGACTATAGCGCCTACACCAGTGATATCAATGTTAAATTGGGAACGGGTATTTTTGATGGCACCACGCAAGCAAACAACGCCTACATCACTTACTTCTATCAAAACATTAACAATCTCGTTGCTAACGGCAATAATAATAATGCACTAACGCTACCTAATAAAATGAATACGCTCACCGTTACCGGCCCCAAAGCTGGGTATATTAATGATCCATTATACTTTAGTGGCTTTAACTTATTCACTGCGTTAGGCAATGGAAATTTAGCTAACTTTAACATACCAGCTACTGTCAACTATGCTAATAGCACCGCCATGATTGATGGACAGACAATGAGCTTTATTAACTTTACACTGGGAACCCCACCCACTCCACTTACGCCCAACAATATCCCTAATGTATCCGGTATTATTCAATCAGGGCAAGATATGCCTGGACAAATTTATATGCTCTCCCCACTGCTACCTAACGTCTTAATAATTACACAAAATATTGATACAACAGCAGAGAGCATCATGGAATGGTATGATGCTCGGGTAGTGAGAGTGAGCACAGGGCCTTATTGCATGACAACCACTTAATATTTCATATATAAATACCATCAAGCCAACGTTAACGGCTATAACAGTATTTGCTATAGCCTACATAGAGCACGCACTTAAAGACCTGGAGCACATTGATTCATAAAATCTGTTTGCTTAGAACAGGACGATGTTGCTCTATCTGATTGGGTAGCAAACAAACCAAGTTGGGAGAAAAGCTGCTCTTGACCTGGATTAAATATCATTTTAATCAAATACGCTGTATCACTTTCTGTCTCTTGCTGTTTATTCACCAGCTTTCCAAACGCAGCAGGACTTTGCAGAGCAGCTATCTTCCAGAGTGACATGCCGCCTTCCGCTTCCTCCTTACATGCCGAGATCAGCTTTGCTGCCCCCCTCGCTTGTCTCTAGCGCCTTATCCACCAGCTTTTCAAACGCTGCGGGGCGATACCGAGCAGCCATCATCCAGAGTGACCAGCCATTCACACCCTTCTCATCACATGCCGATATCAGCCTCGCTGTCCACTCGCTTGTCTCTAGCGCCTTATCCACCAGCTTTTCAAACGCTGCGGGGCTATGCCAAGCAGCCAATATCCAAAGTGATAGGCCTTCTTTCGTTTTCTCATCACATGCCGAGATCAGCTTCGCTGTCCACTCGCCTGTCTCTAGCGCCTTATCCACCAGCTTTTCAAACGCTGCGGGGCTATACTGAGCAGCAAACATCCAGAGTGACCAGCCATTCACATCCTTCTCATCACATGCCGAGATCAGCTTCGCTGTCCACTCGCCT
>CAYZRM010000017.1:0-12117 GCA_964480845.1 uncultured Coxiellaceae bacterium
ACAAATTCACGCGTCCATTTTGCTGTCCAGTAAAAAATAGAAATAACAGCTGCTAATTCAATAATATTTAAAGGTGTAATCGTTGTATTTAATATATGAACCAACTCGTACTGCAGTAAACGGGCTAAACGCTCAACAATAGGTGACTGCTTATCCCATCCGTATAATAAAAACAAGACAGCACCGCTCATTAACATTAAGCTTAGGCGTAATAGCTTATGTAAAGGCTTTAAAAAAGCTTCCGTCCATAGCCATCCATTGTAAACATTCTTTATCATCAGGCCTGATAAATATTCCATTGCATCAGTTAATAGACCTCGCAAAATCAAATAACAAACCAATACAAAAAGAAAAATTCCTTCATACCAAGAAACAGTCATCACTAAGTTAACATAACCAAACATACCGATGATGGAATTACCAAACATCAACAAAGGAACCATCACTCCTACCAAACGAATACTTCGTTGAATATAAGGGTGGCGCTGGTCCATATGTGAAAGAATTAAATTAGAAACCACATTCCATGACATTAAAAGCAATAATGACACCATCATCAAAAAGAAAAGGAAAATGGTATCGCATAACGTTTTCACTTCGTAAACTAGCGGGAGCTGATGTAAAAACACAGTAAAAGCAGTCACTGCACCGCCACTGATAACTAACCAGCGTAATCGTTTATACAGTCTCACATCATGGCCTGTCGTATCATGTGTTGTCTCTACCAAGCAGATATGAGCAATACCCATAATTGCCTTGGCAGCCAGCCAAACCGACCACAGATACACAATAAACATGTAATGCTGAGGAGGCACTTCTAGGAAAAACATCAAGCCAACAAAATTCGTTAACAATAAAACATCTAATAAATTATGCTTAAGCCACTGCAAGCTAACCCATTTTGAATTAATCGTATTACGCCAACTGCTTGGCCTACTAGAAACACGCTTCACCCAGCTTCTGATTGCAAGATAAATGGTACCAAATAGCATTTCAGCAAAAACCAACAACCCCCAACCAAAGGTAGTAACCTCATTAAATGCCTTAATTAAATACCCTGCTAAACTTTTAACAACCTGAAATGCAAGTGCGGGTACTAACAATGCTTCTTTACCCACTTCAAAGAAAGATTTACTATTAATGCCTGGCAAACCACGTCTTGCAGACAATTCGACTTGCACAGCCTGATCAATGGTACTACGCAATTCCAATAGCTGATCAGTGAGCTTAGCAAGACCTGTCTTGGCAAGGCCGTATTTTTTAGCCAACTGATCCAAGTTATTGACATAAACTTGAATTTGCTCACCATCATTGCGGCGTTTTTCCATGCCTGCAATATGCCTATCTAGCACACTCATACGATCATTAATTACGGTATTCAATTTAGCAATTTGCTTACTTAATAATGCAATTTGCTCACTCATCTCATTCAATAAGCTAATCGATGTACCGCGCAATACAGATAATTTAATCTGTTGCACTTGATCCGTATAACGAGCAATCAGTGATAAAGTGTAAGCATAACTCGCGCTTTCACTCGTATAAAATATGCTACGCTCAACATTTGCATATTCTGATTTATTTTGGATAGGATCTAGTTTCGCAAGCTCGGCATACAACACATTCAATTGCTGCAACCATTTACTCTGTTGCTCTTGATATGCCAATTCTGCCTTCGCTTGCTGCTGGCGCAAATTAAGCATTTTACTTGATTTTAATAGCGTATTAATACGAGTATATTTATCTTTATGAATTTGTAAAATATTATTAGCAATACGCTGCAACTCTTGCAAATATTTAACTTTTTTACGCTCTAAATCTGCAATTTTATTCTGATAAGCAAGATCTGCCCTTAACTCTTCCGCGTTCGCCACTTCTTTATGAGTAACCTTAAATCCAAAAATATTTAGAATATTAAGTTGATTACCTATTTCTTGTATATTTTTTTCCAACCGACTAAGCGCTTGTTGCGAATCAACCAATTCAATATTAATACTATCTAAGTTAGATTGTGCAACTGACATATCCAATGATGTTTTATCTAGGATATTTTTACTAGCCTTCTCAACTACTAGCTGAGGTGCCTCTCCATCATTTTCAGCTTGCAATTGTGCCAACTCCAACTTGCCTTGTGTTAAACGATTTTCTAGCAAGATATTTTGCTGAGCGACCAACTGAGCTCTATCTATAGTTGCTGCACTATCTAAACCAACAGCATAGATAGCTGTGCTGAATAACAACCAACTCAATAATAGAAATAATGCACTGCTTTTAATTAACTGCAACATGCGCATATTTAACAACCTCTTTCTTTAAGAGAACGAGAAACAAAAGACCAGGAAAACACAGGATAAAAGACCACATAAAAAATGGCGCCCATCCTAAAGTTAATGCCATATGACCAGCTATCGGTCCTAAAAAGACCCTAGCTAACGATGCCAATGCAGATAAAAGCGCAAACTGGCTAGCGGTATAGCGATGATTACAAAGCGACATCAAAAACGCCAATAGTGCAGCCGTACTCAATCCGCTGCAAAAATTCTCAACAAATACCGATGTGGCCATTAGCGAGAAATCCTTCCCAACAATAGCCAAGAATACAAACATTAGATTTGAAAATGCTTGTGCCAAACCAAACCATAACAAGGCACGATAAATGTGGCATTTTGTTAAAACAGCACCGCCAATAAAAGCGCCTAGAATAGTAGCAACAAAACTCACTGTTTTGTATGCCACGCCCACTTCTGTTAATGTAAAGCCTAAGCCTCGCAATAAAAAGTTAGTCATTAAAGAAAGCGCTAAAGCATCGCCCGCTTTATAACAGACAATAAACAACATCAACAAAACCAACTTATCTCGATTGAAAAAATCTAATAAAGCTAGCTTAATGGTATGAAAAATGCCGCCGGGTGGAATAGCCAACTCTGTTGGCTGTGGCGCGAAAAAAGTCCCTATCATACTTAAGGCAACCAGCCCCGCCATTACTTCGTATGTTAAACGCCAACCCAAGTATTCCGCAAAAATTAATGCTGCACCACCAGATAATAAAATAGCCACCCGATAGGCGAAAATATAATAAGCAGCACCCAACCCTCTTTCCTGAGCAGGCAAAATATCTGTTTGATAAGCAGTAATAGATATATCTTGAGACGCTGAGAAAAATGCAATGATTAATGCAATACCACCCATTAAATGCGCATGCTGACTAGGCTCTAAGTGACCCAGGATAAGCAAGGCTATCACCAACCCCAATTGCATAGACAATATCCAGCCACGACGCTTACCCAGCCTAGGCCAAGTATAATAATCCATCAGGGGTGCCCAAAGAAATTTAAGTGTGTAAGGAATACCAAGCAACGATAATGCGCCTATTGTCACTAAATCAATATTGGCATGTGTAAACCACGCTTGCAGCGTTGATCCAGTCAAGGCTAGAGGTAGGCCTGAAGCGAAACCTAGCACCCAAATAGCCAGTAATCGCTGGTTTAACCATTTTGAGTTGGTAAAAGTAGACATGCTGTTTATTCATCATTGAAGACACAAGGTTGGGTAATATCCTATCACCATTCTCGCAAGTTAGACAGTTGATTGACATCTTCTATACCTAAGAGACTCGTATTGGCAACATATCATCATAGGCCTCAATCATTGAATAAAAGATGCAGCACTCTGTTTTCAGTTAAACTATACTTTAGCGCACATATCAACTAATAAGGCTAATAAATGAGCATCAGCGTTTTTGACTTATTTTCCATAGGGATAGGGCCTTCAAGCTCGCACACCGTCGGCCCCATGAAGGCGGCAAACGCGTTTATTGCTGACAACGCCCATATATTGGACCGTGTTCACTGCATCAGAGTAGAATTATTTGGCTCACTCGCTTTTACAGGAAAAGGCCACGGAACAGATTTGGCTATTTTATTAGGACTTGAAGGACAAGCACCAGACACCGTCAATCCTGATATCATCAAACCACGTGCAAAAAGCATTATTGAGAGCCAGAAAATTAAATTAGCAGGTAGTCATGACATCACTTTCAACTACCTCAGTGATTTTATTTATCATTTCAATGACCTCCTCCCTTTTCATACAAATGGCCTACGCTTCTCTATATTTGACAATACAGAAAAGCTGCTAAATAGTGCCGTTTACTACTCTATTGGCGGCGGTTTTATCTTAACGGAAGAAGAAGCCAATCACCCTCAGGCACAAGATCTAAAAGATATGCCTTATCCATTTGCTAGTGCAAAAGAATTACTAACGTTGTGCAAGACTAACAACCTAAGCATCAAGGAATTAATGTTTAAGAATGAAACTAGTTTACGCCCAGAAACAGAAGTGATAGCTGGCTTAATGGATATTGCCTCCATCATGCAAAACTGCATTGAAAAAGGCTGTCATACAGAAGGCATACTACCAGGCGGTCTAAATGTAAAACGCCGTGCACCTGGTCTATTCAACAAATTACAGGCTAAGGGGAAGCCTAGCTCTCACGAACATGTTGACAGTCTCAGCTGGCTAAATGTATACGCTATGGCGGTCAATGAAGAAAATGCAGCTGGTGGCCGCGTGGTAACCGCCCCTACAAATGGTGCAGCAGGCATCATTCCCGCAGTGATGCACTACTATTTAACCTTTTATCCGAATGCCAAACCTGAAGATGCGATTGATTTCTTATTAATAGCAGGCGCCATTGCCATCCTTTACAAAAAAGGGGCTTCCATCTCTGGTGCTGAAGTCGGTTGCCAAGGAGAAGTGGGTGTTGCCAGCTCCATGGCTGCTGCCGCCTTAACCGCTCTACTTGGTGGCACCATTGAGCAAATTGAAAATGCGGCAGAAATTGCAATGGAACATCATTTAGGAATGACCTGCGACCCAATAGGCGGCTTAGTACAAATCCCTTGTATTGAAAGAAACGCGATGGGATCAGTGAAAGCGGTGAATGCTGCTTATCTTGCTTTATTGGGCGATGGCACACACCATGTCAGTTTAGACAAAGTGATCGCCACCATGAAACAAACAGGCAAAGATATGATGAGTATTTATAAGGAAACATCCCTAGGTGGTTTAGCAGCCAACCTGCCGGAATGCTAGATATAGGCTAGCCCGCGGCGTGTGCGGGCTAGCAACCAACTAAGACCGTCTTTCACGACGCATTTTCTTAATATGCCACAAAGTCAAAATAGGACCTGATGCTGCAAAGCTAAAGAAAATTGCAAATAAGATTTCTGCGGGCTCTAAAGCAATCGCGGTTAGGATAAATACAGTCAATACAATGGTAAAAAAGGGTACACGCCCCTTGAAGTCAATCGACTTAAAACTAGAATAACGAATAGTACTAACCATGAGTGAGCCAACCACAATTGTCAATACAGCTAAAGGCACAGCCAACATTGTCCCCACTAATTCATAACTAGCGCCTATCCAAATTGAACTAGCTAATACAGCTGCTGCCGATGGACAAGGTAATCCTTGGAAATAATGCTTATCACTCACCTGCGTATTAAAACGTGCAAGTCGTAATGCTGTTGCTGCTACATAAATGAATGCCGCCAACCAACCAAGCTTACCCAGTGAAAATAAGGACCAATTATAAGCAAGCAAAGCAGGTGCCAAACCAAAGGATACCAAGTCAGATAAGCTATCGTACTCTGCACCAAATGCACTCTGCGTATTAGTCAAACGCGCCACACGACCATCC
This sequence comes from uncultured Coxiellaceae bacterium, assembly GCA_964480845.1. Classification (GTDB taxonomy): domain Bacteria; phylum Pseudomonadota; class Gammaproteobacteria; order DSM-16500; family DSM-16500; genus Aquicella. The sequence goes on from CAYZRM010000017.1 coordinate 5,702, forward strand.
AAGGTATCTGCAATCATTGCAACAAAAATGGCAATCGCTGCTGATTCAAACTGACCCTTCATTGCTGACACAATAGAGTAAAAACCGGAGAACAATGCTGCTGTTGTCAATAAATTAGGTAATAAATAAATACCACGCTGTCTTTTCTCTGGTTGTTCAGGCGTTTGTTCTTGATTCATAAATACCTCGTTCAATTATGTTGAGCCAGGAATTCCCGCCAACCTCGTCGTCCTCCGCGAAGGCGGGGGATCCAGCTTGGCATTGCCTGCCTGGATCCCGCGGACAAGCCGCGGGACGACAGTTAGCGGGAATCACTGATGTTGAGCTTCAAACTTGCTCACCATTGCTTCTAATTCTATATCTAAAGGAGCCGTTACTGTAATACGTTGGCCACTAGAAGGCAAAGTAAAATCAATAGACCTTGCATGTAAAAACATACGTTTAAGCCCCATTTTCTTCACTTCTTTATTAAACTCAAGGTCACCGTAACGATCATCTGCTGCAATAGGATGCCCTCTATAAGCAGCATGCACGCGGATCTGATGGGTGCGACCTGTATATAGTTTAACCTCCATCAATGAGGCTTGCTTGAACTTTTTAATGCTACTGAAGACAGTTAAAGCAGATTTACCATCACGATGCACTTCAACAACATGCTTGCCGCCATCTTGATAATCTTTATGTAAAGGCACATCCACCCTAAGCTCAGAATCTTTCCAGCGCCCTTGCGTCAATGTCCAATAAATTTTACGCACTTCACCCTCTCTAAGAAGCTGGTGAATTTCTCGTAATACACGTTTTTTCTTAGCCATCACTAAGCAGCCTGAGGTTTCTGAATCTAAACGATGCGCTAACTCCAAATGAGGGTATTGTGGATACAAATGACGCATGGCTTCAATTACCCCCACGCGCACGGTGCTACCTGCATGCACTGACATGCCTGATGGCTTGTTAATGATAATCAGATGCTCATCTTCGTAAAGAATCCTATCTTTCAGCAGGTCACCTGTTGCCTTACTAGGCGGAATTGCTTTCGCTTTTTCTTCCAAAAACATAGGAGGCACACGGACTTCATCCCCCTCTTCTAAGCGATAACTGGCTAGCACACGCTTTTTATTAACTCGCACCTCGCCCTTTCTAACAATACGATAGACACGGGACTTGGGAACACCCTTCAACTTATTGATCAAAAAATTATCGATGCGCTGACCTTCGTCATCTGAGCTAGCAGTTAAATACTGCACGCCTGTTTTTTTTAAAGGAAATTCAGTCATTTAGCATTATTCATTCTCGTTTTGGTAACACGATTGTAGCGATGGATGAAGTTGAATAGCAAGCAACAAAATCCACCACCATCTCTTTGCTACACTGAAGATGCCCTCGGTAATTAACAAGATCAACTAGCAACCAACTCCGCTCACTCTTTAATTGATATAAAATCAATATATTGCTATATTCAATTGAACCTCTAAAATGGGGTGTACTGGATAAAAACCAGATCAATGAACACGTTAAGACAACGTGAATATAACGTGCCAGGGCTAATGGCGAGATACAAGTTTTTTATAGAATTGACAGCGGCAGACCATTTCTGCGGGCTTAACACATTGAAAGACAATGTAATAAATATACGGCTAACACCGTTACCGGCTAATGTTTGACCGACTACAGCCTGGTATAAATACGAGCTTATAAGCTCCTGACAAGCCTCTAATCGCGCTCTATAAAGAAGACTGCTCTCATCTCAGCACCGCACATTTGTGGATGAATGTAAGATGAATAGAATGTTAATTAACGCAACTCATAAAGATGAAGAGTTGCGAATTGCACTGGCAACAGGGCAATTTCTGTACGACCTAATCATAGAGTCAACCTCTCGTGAGCAAAAACAATCCAACATCTATAAGGGTAAAGTCACTCGCATTGAACCCTCGTTAGAAGCGGCTTTTGTTGACTATGGTGAAGAACGCCATGGCTTTCTGCCACTTAAAGAAGTTGCTCGCTCCTCGTTTAAAAAAAGCTATCAAGACCAAGGCCGACGCCCCACTATCCATGAGGTATTGGAAGAAGGTCAAGAGCTGATTGTACAAGTTGAAAAAGAAGAACGTGGAAATAAAGGCGCCGCTTTAACCACATTTATCACCCTGCCTGGCTGTTATTTGGTTTTAATGCCTAATAACCCTCGCGCTGGCGGTGTATCTCGTCGCATTGAGGGCGATGAACGTGATGAATTACAAAGCGCATTAAATGCACTCACCATTCCTGAAGGCATGGGCTTAATCGTCCGCACCGCTGGTGGTGGCCGTTCCATTGAAGAATTGCAGTGGGACTTGGAAATTTTATTACGCTTATGGAATGTTATCCAACAAGCGGCAGATAGCGAGCAAGACCGTCATAATCGTCGCGGCCCCTTCCTCATTTACCAAGAAGGCAATGCTGTTATTCGTGCATTGCGTGATCACCTACGACGTGACATTGATGAAATTGTTGTAGATCATGCCGATGTCTATGAAGATGTAGTTAATCATTTAAAACTCATACGTCCCGATTTTGTGAATCGCGTGAAGCATTATAAAGATGCAACGCCACTGTTCACTCGCTTCCAAATAGAAAGCCAGATTGAATCTGCTTTCCAGCGTGATGTGCGCCTACCTTCTGGTGGCTCCATTATTATTGACCACACAGAAGCATTGGTTTCTATTGATATCAACTCGGCCAAAGCAACAAAAGGCGGTGATATTGAAGAAACAGCCTTCATGACCAACCTAGAAGCAGCTAACGAAATTGCTAGACAATTACGCTTGCGAGACATAGGCGGCTTAATCGTAATCGACTTTATCGATATGACCCCTATACGCAACCAACGTGAAGTGGAAGATCGTTTACGTAAAGCCTTGAGCATGGATAGAGCCCGTGTTCAAGTAGGCCGTATTTCCCGCTTCGGCTTGTTAGAAATGTCACGACAACGTCTACGACCTTCCTTAGGTGAATCCAGCCGTGTGACCTGCCCACGCTGCACAGGCCAAGGCACAATACGTGGCATTGAGTCTTTAGGCTTATCGGTAATGCGCATCATTGAAGAAGAAGCATTAAAAGAAAATACAGCACAAGTAAGAGCCATCTTACCACCAGAAATTGCTGCGTATTTATTGAATGAAAAACGCCAAGCTATTATCGACATTGAAAAGCGCCAACAAGTTTCAATTATTGCTGTTCCTAGCGCACACCTGCTAACACCTCAATATGAAATTGAGCGTATTAGAGAATCTGACATGTCTGAGAAAGATGAAAAGTTGGCTAGCTACAAACTAGCAATTAAGCCTGAAGTTTCTAACCAACCCTCATCCACACCAACTTATAAGTCTCATCAGGAACCTGCGATTAAGCATATTCCTATGCAAGAGATTCCAGCAGCACCTCGTCATGGGGCAGCTAAGTCCAATGAACCAGGCTTGCTAAAGAAATTATTCACCTTCTTGTTTGATAAAAAATCAGATACCAACGATCAACATCAAGATAGAAATAGAAGACCTGTACGCAACAATACCCGCCATGCGCAGTCTCGCCATAAAGGGCCTAACACTAGACATGGCAATAACAACCGTAATCGCAACAATCGTCGACCAAGCAGCAGTGACAATCGCCAACGTAACGATAGAAACATGAATCAGAATCAGTATCGCCAACAGGAAGATCATGGTAACAGGGAGCAACGAACCGCTTCCAACTATCAAGAGCCACGTGCACCACGCTATGATAATCACCATCAATCAGCGGCACAGCATGACTATGAAGCTCGTGAACGTGAAATGGATTATCGCCATCAGCAGCCAGCGCAAACTACTCAACCAGTAGCACGCCATGCAGAGCCTCATCCAGAGTCACAGCAACACGCACTTCAGCCTGCACAATCAAACAGGCCAGTCCGTGAACATCGCGAACGCAATCACCACCCGCGTGAACAACGAGTGCCTCAGGAGAAAAGCGAGCAAACATATCCTCGACATGAAAAACGTGTAGTGACGAATGAAACCCCTGTTGCAGAAGCTAAGATACCTGCCCAGGCTGCTCCTGTTGAGCAACCAGCAGCATATCATGCCCCCATACAACACCAGTCCTCGGCATCTGAGAAAGCGCCTGCTATGACGACTCAACCCGTTATGAATGAAGCACCGCAGCTCTCTATTGACGCGAGACAGCAACAACAGACTCATCACCACACTGAGACGACACACTCAGCTACAGAGTCCGCCATACAATCACCGACTGCCGTAAATACAGAGGACGGAACTGGCAACTCTACAGCACAAGGAGATACACAACACCCACCTCGCCGACCACGTTCACGCTTTAACCAGCGTCGTCGCCATCGCTCGAATAAGCCGCGCACGCAGAAAGCAGCAGGTGAGCAAGGTTATACACAGGCAGGTGAAGACAACTATAGCAACAAAAAAGAAGGCTCAGAGTAACAAGCAGAACCTCTTTTAATACATTGCCATCCTCGTGAAAATGGGGATGGCATACTTAATCCCCACCCCTCACATACCCTCGCCTCACCGCACCTCCGCTAACCAACCACCGCAATCTCCCTCCTTGAGTCAAAGGTGTCAAAATATAATCATCCTGCTCATCTAACCCATGCTGTGCCTTGGGTACCAAGCTAATTACCCCACTCTCAACTTGGATACTCTCAATCATACCCCCCGATGATATCATGACCTCAGGAACCCCATTATCACCAGACCGACACTCGCTTACCTCACCTAATGTCTGGAAGCATTCAGCTACGCCTAATTGATAAGGTGCCGCTGCTTGTACGATTTCACTATAGTAAGCCCGACGGGTATAATGCTGATACGTAGGCAATGCAATCATTGCTAAAATACTCACCAAACTAATTGCTATCAACAGTTCAATTAATGTAAAGCCATGGATCATTTGTTTCATTTTACCACCTTCAAATAAATGGATTTCACAACCAGCTAAAGCAGAGATTAAGGTAAGAAAGAATTGGATTTAAGAGGGAGGACACGCGTATAATTTTAGCATTCATTGCTAACCCCACATAACATAACAAATATGACGAATACATTGCAATTACACGGCTTTACTTACTCAGAGCTATTCCAGGTAGACGGCCTAAACCGCCTAGATGAAACATTTTTATCCCACCTAAAACAACAAACACCCACTAGATACGAACAATTAATAAACTATCGAAAAGGGCTATCGGCACTTAACGCTATTGAAACAAGCGAATTACTGATTGAATGCGGCATTATATTAGAGCAATTCCTTGCTAAGCTCTTTCAAATTGAAGAAGCTGTTGCCATTGCTCAAACAAAAACCGTCTCCAATAACCCTCTCTCCGTATTTAAAAAATACTTTGTATTAAGACGAGCTAAAAAAGAATTATCTAAAGCAGATAACTTACCAAGCTTCATAACACTAAATACCTGGCTAACTGAACAATTAACCCATGCCAGTTTAACAACAGATGATAAAGAATTAGCGATTGCCTTATTAGGCACTCAATACCTTGAACAAGCCGAACTAAACACTGAGAACATTGACCGCCTAGTACAATGGTGTGCGCGTGCACTAACAACCACAGACGGCTTAGCATTGACTGCTAACTGGACCAGCTTTCATATACCTGAGCGTATTGAATATCAGCAATTAGTAAAAACTGTCTCGGTGGCCAACCATCATTGTGACCTCGTTACCGCTCCTGATCATACGTTACGTTTTCGTGATGGTTTCAAATTAACAGATCCACGCATGTCTGCTCGTGCCGTACAAGACGAGGTGAATTACTGCATCTATTGCCACGATCACGAAGGCGATTTTTGTTCTAAAGGTTTTCCTGTGAAGAAAGGCGACCCTGAACAAGGGCTAAAGAAAAATCCGCTAGATATCACCATGACAGGCTGCCCTTTGGAAGAAAAAATTTCTGAAATGCACTCTTTAAAGCGTGATGGTTATACATTAGGCGCATTAGCCATGGTCATGGTTGATAACCCCATGTGCCCTGCTACTGGCCACCGTATTTGTAACGACTGCATGAAAGCTTGTATTTACCAAAAACAAGAACCGGTTAATATCCCTCAGATTGAAACAAGAGTTTTAACAGATGTACTCGATCTACCTTGGGGCGTCGAAATCTACGACTTACTCACACGTTGGAACCCATTAAGAAACCAGCAATGGGTTATGAAACCCTACAACAGCCTAAAAGTTATGATTGCTGGCATGGGCCCTGCTGGATTCACATTAGCTCATCACTTAACACTAGAGGGATTTGCAGTTGTTGGTTTTGATGGCTTAAAAATCGAACCGCTGCCAGATCATTTAATCAAAGAACCCATCTATCGTTTTGATGATTTAACAGAATCATTAGACGAACGCTTAATGGC
>CAYZRM010000017.1:12217-29841 GCA_964480845.1 uncultured Coxiellaceae bacterium
GCTGAAAAACGCCAGCCTAACTTTATTAAGTTAGCACAAGAATGGGGAGGCGTGACCATTGCCTATCGTCGCTCTATGCAAGAATCACCTGCTTATATTAATAACCATGAAGAACTTCAAAAAGCACTGCAGGAAGGCATTTATTACGCAGAAGGCTTAGAGCCAACCGCCGTGGATTTAAATACCTTCGGCCATGCTGAGAGCCTGGTATGTAATAAACGCCTGCGTAATGAACAAAATGAGTGGGTGACTACCACTGAAACCATCAGACTTCCCGCGCGTGCTATTTTAGTCGCAACTGGTACTCAACCCAATATTGCTTATGACTTTGAACATCGTGGCACCTTCCACCGCCTCAATCTCCAATACCAGCATTACGAAGAGGTAGAGGGCGAGCTAAGAGCTGCTCACGGCATTGAGCATTGTAAGGAAGAAGGATTTGGGCCTTTTACTTCTTATCAAAAAGAAGATTATCGTGTTAGCTTAATCGGTGATACCCACCCTGTTTTCCATGGCAATGTAGTGAAAGCCATTGCGTCAGGCACACGAACCTATCCAAAAATATTGGCCAGTTTAAGTAAGCGTATGAAAGCGGGTCAAGAAACAGAATATCAACAATTTGCTGAAGAAATGCGCCATCAATTTAGTGCAACAGTTCGCAATGTGACTCGTAAAACAGATAATATTATTGAGCTACAAGTTCAGGCACCGTTGGCAGCTAAACACTTTAAAGCAGGCCAATTCTATCGTTTACAAAATTTTGAAACTTATGCTGCACGCGTTGATCACACCGTGTTCCAAATGGAACCCTTGGCACTAACTGGTGCAGAATGCGATATTAATAAAGGCATTTTAACTTTCATTGTGTTAGAAAATACCGCAACAGCAAAATTATGCGCCACATTAAAACCAAACGAACCCATTACCTTAATGGGGCCAACAGGTGTGCGCGCAAAAATGCCGACCGAACATGAAACAGTATTACTCATTGGTAACCAAGCAAGCTTCGCCTTTTTAAGAAGCTTTGGTGCCCAAATTAGGGCGGCAGGTAATCGTGTACTTTATCTTGGCTATTTTAATCATCGTGAAGAAGCTTACTGCCAAGCACAACTAGAAGCAGCGGCTGATGCGATCATCTGGTTAACAAAAGAAGGGCAACCCATCACGCCAACCAGGCCACAAGACATCTCCCTCACTGGTGACGATGTTATTCATACCTTGATAGAACATGCTAACAAGCAAAGCATCATCCCACTAGCTGATGTCGATAAAGTCTTTATAATGGGTGGCACCGATTTACTTCGCCAATTCCAAACAGCACGTGCGCAACTAGTGAAAGAGCATTTAATTAAAAACCCAACGGTTATTGGCTCTGTTTACGGCAATATGCAATGCATGCTAAAAGGTGTATGCGCCCAATGCCTGCAGTGGCAAATTGATCCTGATACTGGAAAGCGCACTAAAGCTGTATTTGCTTGTTCTTGGCAAGATCAACCATTAGAAATTATTGATATTGATCATTTAGATGAACGCGGAATGCAAAACCGCCTATCTGAGCAAATCAACAAATGGTGGGTAGATTATGTTTTTGATCAACATGAAGTAGAAAGAGTATAGGAACGTTGTATACTACCTTTCCATATCATTCACGACATGGAAAGGTAGATTACCAATCATTTAACGCTTCAAGGCTAATGTCAATCCATCCCCTATTGGCACCATACTTAACATCACCCTCTCATCATGATGCAACTTTTCATTGAATGCTCGAATGCACTTAGTTTGATTGTTATTGATAGCAGGATTTGCCACATCGCCACCCCACAACACATTATCAATCGCAATAAGCCCACCCGGCCTAACTAACTGCAAAGCCAGCTCATAATAATCACTATAGCCCGCCTTATCCGCATCAATGAAGGCAAAGTCAAAGGTATTCACCTCACCTGTATCAACTAATTGCTGCAATGTTTCCCTAGCGGGTGCAAGACGTAAATCTATTTTATGCGCAACATTGGCTTGCTGCCAAAATGGTTTACCAATTGCGGTCCACTCTTCGCTAATATCACACGCAATCAGTTGCCCATCTTCAGGCAATGCCAACGCAACCGCCAGCGCACTATAGCCCGTAAATGTTCCTACCTCTAATGCTTTTTTGGCTTGCATTAGCGTCACCAATAAAGCCATAAATTGGCCTTGCTCGGGTGCAATTTGCATATTAGCATTCTTCAATAAACGCGCTGTTTCTGCTCTTAATGCAGACAAAACAGGCGGCTCACGCAAGGAATTTTGCTGAAAGTAATGATATAACTCGGGTGTTAAATTAAGCGACTGGATTGACATCTTAAGGTTTTCCTAATTAAGGCTTGCTATGATACCGACTGCTTATTAAAGGTCCTAGATAATTAATTAAAATCATTAGGTAAGCTTATGTTAAGAAGTGATAATGATTGTACCAGATCAAAAAAATCTGGAGAGCAACCCCATACACAACTAAAAAGCGGTCAAGTTACCTATGATCTCCTAACGAATATTTCTGAAACAGAAAAAACTGATATTATTCATGCCTTTCCTGGCATTAATCCATCCATTTTCCACAAAATAACAGAAGGGAAGTACGCTGGCTATTATAAAGCAACATTAGGAATAGGCCAATTCTCCAAAACCAGTTTTGCTAGAAAAATTGATGGGCCTAAAACAACCTATGTTGCTATCAAAAAGATGATCAGGCCTCTTTCTTGCGCATTGATTTCAAAGAAAAATCCCGATGAGATTCCCACCCTTGACCCAGGTGAAGAACAAAGCCATGCCACCAAACTGAATGGCGTCAGAGCTGAAATCCGACTACATCAACAATTATCACAACTATCCTTACAGCACAGCATTATTATTGAAGATCAATTAGAAGCAATTAATTCATACGGCATTCCACAGATTTATCAAATAATGCCTCTGATAGAACACAATGGAGAAACCTACCTAAAAAAAATAACATATGCCCAGCTTAGCAACGATAATCACCTTGCATTATTTAATCATTTTGCAATAGATTTGATCCAAGCTGTTCAAGAACTCCATGAAAATAATATTTATCATCGAGATTTAAAGCCAGATAATATTCTTATTAGCCATGCTGGCAAGGTGTACATCACTGATTTTGGATTAGCTCGCTACTTCCCAAAAAATAAATTAGGCGCAGCCTTATCTATCTCATATGCCTCATATTTACCTTATATATTACCTTACCGTCACATAAGCAGCTCTGGCCTATCATTTAGTGATGAGGGAAAAACAACAGCCGATATCAAAGCCCCTCCCCCAACAACACATGACGACTGCGATATTGCACTTACCATTAAACCGGATCCATATGCTCACGTAGCAGCCCTATCCGCGCTTCAAGATGCCTGGTCTATGAGTTTAATTTTAATACAATATTGGAGCAAGAAAGCAAGCGATTATCTAAACACAGATCTATTTACACCTAGCGCCAAAGGCTTCTTCAGCAAAAAAACTAAAGAAGAAATTTATACTTATTATGAAGCAGTAATACAAAATTTGTTCTCTAGCACCAATGGCCTGTTACAGACTATGCCAAGCCCATTTAAGAATCTTTGTCATACGATACTCCTGGCAGGACTTAACACATTAACTAGGCCTGAGGAAGCAAAAAAATTCTCGCTTCTTACTTTACTTCAAAGCAAGAGAATCAATCTAAAAACACTATCTGGTAAAAATGAAAGCATCACCGCGCTATGCTCATATATCTCAACCATTTGTGTAGAAAAAGAAAAACTGCTAGCAGCCTTGAAAAAAGCACTAGCACTGATTGAGACAAGCGAATTAGACATTAACGAAAAAACACAAATGGCACAACACATCCAAGATAAAATGGAGCTAATCTCTGCTGGCAACTTTACCATCCAAGCACCCATCAAACTGACACTAACTGTCGGCACACTATTTAGACAAAACAGTAATTCGGCTCTCAGACCAGATAAAGCAAGCATTCTCATTCAAGCAGTATCAATTCTATTAAATAAAAATGACATCAAATTAATCAACGCATTACAACTACCAACAACCAAAAGCTCAACCAACCCCTCTGCCTATATCTAACATAGCACTCCCATCAAACTACAGCTATAATGGTATAGCAACATTCAAAATAGCATTTTAAAGGAGCTTTGTGACATGACGCTGGTGATCCCGCTTATTATTGCGGCTATTGTTGGATTTATTATCCTGACTTATAACCGTTTAATTGCCCAAATCGAATCCATCAAAAACAACCAAAAACAAATTGATATTCAATTAGACAGGCGTTTCAAGGTATTTGAGTCTTTGATTAATGTCGTTAAAAAATATATGGACTATGAACAAACCACTTTAAAAGATGTTGTCGCACTACGTAATCAAGCCCAACAAGCAAAAGCCAGTGGCGATGAACAAGGCCGCATTAATGCAGAGAATAAAATATCTGGCATTGCCAGCCACCTCAATGTTGTATTTGAACAATACCCTGATTTAAAAGCCAATCAAAATGTACTGCAACTGCAAGAAGAGATTGTTAGCACAGAAAATAAATTGGCATATGCTAAACAGGCCTATAACGATAGCATAGAAATTTATAATGCTAATAAAAAATCCTTCCCAGCCAATCTAATTGTTACCTCTTTCAAGAGTAAACTAGACATGGATTTCCCTTATTGGCAATTGAGCGCCGAAAAAGTCGCTGAACAAGAAGCATATACTGTTAAGTTATAATTATCTCTCTTAGCGGGCTGAGCTGATCAGCCCGCTAAAAAAAGGTGCCTATGTCTACTCTCGATCAATACAGCATGTCATCTGCGAACTGGCGAAAAACTTTACGCCAAAATACATCCCGCACCTATATCGTCATTGCTTTATTTTTCCTTATCTATGGCGGACTAGGCATGTTAATAGATATGTATTTGGCGGCTTCTATCTATCCACGTGCGACAATCACTCAACTAGCACAAGGACTAGTTACTTTTCAGATCTTCCCCTTGGTCACCCTAATCATACTAGGCATAGCATTTATTTCTCTTTGGATAAGCTATATTTTCTACGATAGATTAATGCTGCTTGGGACAGACTATCACGAGATCACACCACAAACAGCACAAAATATTTCAGAGCAGCAACTTTATAATGTCGTTGAAGAAATGCGTATTGCTGCCGGATTACGCTTCATGCCCAAGGTTTATATTATTAACGCCGATTATATGAATGCCTTTGCTAGTGGCTATAGTGAAAAATCAGCAATGGTAGCTATTACTCGCGGATTAATGCAAAAGCTAAACCGCGATGAATTACAAGCTGTGATGGCACACGAATTAAGTCATATCAGACACATGGATATTAAACTAACCCTCACCGCCTCCTTACTAAGCAACATGACCATCATGATACTAGATATATTTTTTTATCAAGCCATGTTTGGTCGCAGCAGCAACGACAATCGTTCAAAAAATAACTTAGCAAGCATTATCATTATATTGCGCTACATCCTACCCATTATTAACGTCATCATGCTACTCTACTTAAGCCGTACACGTGAATTGATGGCTGATGCAGGTTGTGTTGAACTAATGCGGGCAAATCAACCACTCGCCTCTGCGCTAATCAAAATTCAAGACGACCACACTCAAAACAAAGATAAATATGCGCAAGCATATCAACAAACCCCCCATGAAAATGTACGCCGAGAAGCCTATATTTTTGATCCCACCCAAGCAGGGATTGCCTCGCTTGCATCTATCAGCAATCTATTTTCAACACACCCTAGCTTAGAAACTCGATTAAGAGCACTTGGGTTTAAAAAAACTTATCATAACTAACTTTCAATCAAAGGGTATTTATTTACTAGTATGCACATACACCCCATTCCAATCAGCAGGTAAATTCAGTGTTTTACACTCTTCTATTCTTTTCAAATAAAGAGGGTATATTTTTTTATTCGGGTATTTTTTAGATAATGCCAGCATACCAATATAAGCACCATCCCAATTTTGCTGAAAATACATATTTAATGCGTGATGAAAAGCATTAATCTCTTCATTAACTTCTGGTGTTAAATTAATTTGCTCACATATTACCTCATAAATCTCAATTGCTGTGTTTTTGCCCTTCACTTTTACTCTATCTATTTTTTTAAACACAAATCCAGGCTGATTCTTTTGCGTATTTTCGGTTACCAAGATATTAACACCATAAAATTTGGTTAACCCCTCCACTCGTGACGCCAAATTAACTGGGTCTCCTAATACAGTATAATTACGTCGGAATTCAGAACCCATATCACCAACACTCACTTCACCGCTATTGATGCCAATACCCATATTAATCTCAGGCCAACGCTGCATTTCTGTTGTTTGACGCATTTCTTCTAGCTTTTCCTGCATATCTAATGCAGAACGTATAGCATGTGCTGCGTGCTGATTATCCTCTAAAGGTGCCCCCCAAAATGCCATAATAAGATCGCCAACATATTTATCAATGGTACCGCTATGAGTAAAAATGATATTCGTCATAGGCGTGAAGAAAGCATTTAATAATTCTACTAATTCAGTTGCTGATAAGCTTTCAGAGATGGTTGTAAAATTACGAATATCAGCAAACATAATCGTCATTTCCCTATCTTCACCACTTAGATTAAATCCTTTACTATTTTTTAACATTTGCTCTATATGTTCTTCAGGAACATATTGGCCAAAAATCTTTTTAAGCTCTTCTCTTTTTCTTGTTTCAAACAAGTAACCATAAAATATATTCAAGAGTGCGATAGCTGATAAAGTCAAAATTGGCATAAAGGCAGATAATATCAAGCCAGTCGATCGCCAAATCCAATTGGTTGTTAACATAAAAATAACAGGCACAGAAATAAATACGATAGTTAACACTCGTGGTCCAAAATAAGGAAAGATAATTGCTGCTATTAACCCCAATACAAATGTTAGACATAAATTAACGCCTAACACCCAAGCTGGCTTATAAGAAAACGTATTTTTTAATAATCCTTCAGCGATCGTCGCTTGTATTTCAACACCAGGAAAAGGACTTTGCACCGGTGTTGCTTGCAAATCACCCATACCGGTGGCTGACGTTCCTATAAATACAATTTTACCAAACAAGCTGCCTTTAGGAACTTTATGGTTCAAAACGGCTGTTGCGGAATAATAAGGAAATGTATAACTGCCACCAATAAAAGGTATTAATACTTGTGCCTTCTCATCGGTTGGTATACTAATTTCACCTATTTTAATTCCCTCTATCTTTTGCTGATTATTGTATGTGTCAGAAAGAATAGTAATCTCTTGATTCAACAAAGATAAAACTGCTTGCAAAGCCAGTGCGGGATAGACACCATTTTGATATTGCATAATGAGCGGCGCATGCCTAACAATACCATCGCTATCTGCAAATGCATTAATGAATCCACCCTTTTTTGCTGCCTGCATCAGCACGGGAATATTACTAATATAGCCAGCTGCATTAATAATACTAAACCCTTTTTTCTCTTGCGGCGTTAAACGTAACAAAGGAGGAGGCAATTCATTCTGTCTATGAGAACTAGGAAGAAAGCTAATTGCTAGAACACTTAGATTCTTTGATAAACTCGCTGCTAATAAATTATCACTGGCAAATAGACTTTCATTGTCTCTTAATAAATTCAGCAAGGCAGGATTATTAACATTATTTGCTTCAAATTTTTTGACTATTTCAGTGACAACATTGCTCTCAGGTTCTGAGAAAAACATATCAAATGCGATCACTTGCGCGCCTAATTGTTGCAATTCATCGACCAGGGCAGCCACTTTACGACGTGGCCACGGCCAACGACCTTCTACATTCAAGCTATCATCATCAATATCTACGATAGCAATAGAAACAGCGCTATTGACTGGCTTAGGACGATTTAATACACGAGCACGTAGTTGCAAATCATAATCAAGCGCATCTAAACGCTGCATTAACTGAAAAGCAAAACGAGTAGGCGCGATAGAAAGCCATAATGCTATACCTAATAAAATCAGGCCCAATATAATGGGTATGCGCTTACTCATGGCGTAGTCCTTATCAATGAGATGTAACCATCTATCGTTTGTACATTATTTGATATGACATGGTCAAGGCAATGCAGTAACATTCAGTTATTGGCAAAAGCTCACAAACAACCATTTTAAAATACCTATCCACCATGCTACGATGTCCCCCCCAGGTATTAAGGAAGATACCAAACCATGTTACGAAGATTGTATTTAGGTAGTTGCGCACTACTCTTATCAACAACCTGTTTTGCCACACCGCATTACGGTGCTGCACTTGCTTACGCCGCCTATTCTCATGAACCACCATCATTACGCGGCTATCAAGCACTCATCACCTATGATCCAGATCGCTTTCATTGGCGTGAATTCAATATTCTCTTTGATGCTGGCTTTGCTTACCTGAGCGTAAATAATCCACATAATTCTGCTCTTAATATCTATACGATTGCACCCATCATACGCTATCGCTTTAAACAACGCGGTCCGATTCGCCCCTACCTGGATATAAGTATTGGTCTTGCCTACTTAAACCATACCCGAATTGAATGCCGTAATTTAGGCATGCATGTTGGATTCCAAGATCGCATGGGGGCTGGCGTGTTATTCGGTCCATCTGAACAGTTTTCTGCTGGTGTGCATATGGTTCATTATTCAAATGCAGGCCTAGCTGCACATAATTCTGGCATTACTATCCCCTTGGTATTTGATATTGGCTATCGCTTTGATTAACGCTAAGATAGGAACACTATTGATAGTCATTTGGCCCTTATGCAAAAAAGAAAACGTATTACCATTAAAAATCATCACAAAGAAGTACAGCTAATCGCTCAACGATCTGTGCTTGCTTTAACCTTTCTCTGCCTGCTTGTTCTGCTATTAATCATCCGGTTGGCTTATTTGCAAATTTATAAGCATGAGGAATACAGCACACAAGCCACAAATAACTGGCTAGACTTGGTACCCATAGAACCCACTCGCGGGTTAATTTATGATCGAAATGGTTTGATGCTAGCAGAAAACACGCCTGTATTCAGCTTGGTTGTGATTCCATTTAAAGCACCTAACATGCAAAAAATGCTCTCCGGTATCAGCAAAATTGTGCAACTATCTGAGAGTGATCTTAGTCAATTCCAACGCCAGGTAAAGCAGCATCGTCGCTTTGAAGAAATTCAATTAAAGCTACGCCTATCAGAGGAAGAAGTTGCCCGATTTGCAGAAAATCAGCACCGATTTCCTGGGTTCTTTGTGAAAGCTCGTTTAATGCGCAACTACCCCTACGGAGAAAGCTTCAGCCATGTCATTGGTTACCAAGGACGCATAAACACCCAAGATTTAAAAGAAATTGATCAAAGTAATTATGGAGCCAGTTATTTTATTGGCAAATCTGGCATAGAGAAATACTACGAAGAAGAATTGCATGGTCGCACTGGCTACCAACGCGTAGAAAATGATGCTAGTGGCAAGCCCCTGCGCATTTTAAAAGAAATCAAAGGGACGCCAGGGAAAAATCTTTATTTAACCATTGATAGCCAATTGCAATTTATTGCCGAAAAAGCACTTAATGGGCATAGAGGTGCTGTTGTTGCACTACAACCAGCAACAGGGCAAGTACTGGCTATGGTCAGTAAGCCAGGATTTGACCCCAACTTATTTGTTTTAGGCATCAATCAAAAGGATTACTCTAAGCTACAAAATTCCCAAGATAGACCACTTTATAATCGTGCATTGCGCGGCCTTTATCCTCCCGCATCAACCATCAAGCCTTTTTTTGCGCTACAAGGCTTAGATACCAAGATTGTCTCGCCTGAGTATAGCATTTTTGATCCAGGCTGGTTTCAGCTGCGCAATAATAACCATAAATTCCGTGATTGGAAGAAAAAAGGCCATGGACGAGTAGATATTTATCGGGCGATTACCTCATCTTGTGATATTTATTTCTTTGAATTAGCAACACGCATGGGCATTAAACGCATGGGTGATATCTTAACCCAATTCGGCTATGGCTCACCAACCGGCATTGATCTAGACGATGAATTAGGTGGAACGATTGCCTCTCCAGAATGGAAACGCAAAAATCGCCACGAGCATTGGTATGAGGGTGATACCGTGATCTCCGGTATAGGCCAAGGATTCATGCAAACTACGCCATTACAATTAGCTAATGCCGTCGCCATACTAGCTAATCGTGGCCAACGTTTTATGCCCTATTTATTACTGGCAGATCAAACACCAGGTGGCACTTATCAAAACCAAGCACCTATCCCCTTAGAATCCGTTACCTTACACAATAAAGAAAACTGGGATATTGTTATTGAGGCAATGCAAGATGTGATTGAGACACCATCAGGTACTGCCTTCCGCTTTGGTAAACGCCCTTACACTGTTGCTGCTAAAACAGGAACTGCGCAAGTGATTGCAAAGCGCGGCAACCCTGAGCAAGTCGACAATCAGAGCGCCCTCCCTGAGCGCTTCCGTGACCACCACTTATTCATTGCCTTTGCACCCGTAGAAAAGCCTGAAATAGCGCTTGCGATTATTAGTGAGAATAGCAACGTAGCCATTGAAACAGCACGCGCCATGCTAGACTATTATTTAGGACCCAAAAATGTTAGACAACCTCAAGCAAAAACTGAAAAAACCGCCACATGATTTATCTGTTTGGCAGCATATTCATATTGATATTACGCTACTGACGTTTTTATTATTGTTAGCAGCGGCTGGATTATTTATCTTATACAGTGCAAGCGATCAAAGTGTGCGCGTATTAGAATTCCAGCTAGCTCATTTTCTAATAGCATTTAGTATTATGTTTTTATTTGCGCAAATCCCACCTGTATCCCTACTGCGATCTGCGCCCTGGATATACGGCATCGGCATGGTGCTATTGATTGTTGTGCTGATCATTGGCCATATTGGTAAAGGTGCTCAACGCTGGTTAAATTTAGGTTTTATGCATTTTCAGCCTGCGGAACTGATGAAATTAGCCATACCATTACTACTAGCTTGGTACTATCATCGTATTCATTTACCTATTACCTTAAAATCCGTTTTAATAGCAGCACCGATTATCTTAATACCTGCCGTATTAACAGCTAAACAGCCAGATCTAGGTACAGCCATTTTACTCAGCATGGCAGGCGGGAGTGTTTTATTTTTAGCAGGCCTTAGCTTCCGAATCATCGGTGTCATGCTAGCTGGCATTGCTGTTACGGTACCTTTTGCTTGGTATATTTTACATGACTATCAACGTCAGCGAGTGTTAACTTTTTTAAATCCAGAAAACGACCCGCTAGGTACAGGCTATCACATTATTCAATCTAAAATTGCCATAGGATCAGGTGGCCTATTTGGCAAAGGATGGTTAAATGGCACACAATCTAACCTGCACTTCTTACCTGAGCACTCAACAGACTTTATTTTCGCAGTATGTGGTGAAGAGTTAGGCTTTGTTGGCAGCGTGATGCTGATTTTATTATTTATGCTGATTGTCGCTCGCGGCATCTATATCACCATTAATGCACAAGATACATTCTCCCGATTGCTAGCAGGTAGTATTACATTTACATTTTTTGTCTCTTTCTTTATTAACATGGGCATGGTTACAGGTATACTACCTGTAGTAGGTATACCGTTACCGCTAGTCAGCTACGGTGGTTCATCCATGGTAACAATGATGGCCAGCTTTGGTATTTTAATGTCTATACAGACGCATAGAAAACTAGTAGCCACTTAGACGCTTGCATTGCCTGGAAGAGGCTAGTCAAGCTGGGCTAAAAAGTTAAATAGCTAAATAATTCTGGATTCTCTACGCGCTTCCAGGCTACATTAAATAAAACATTAAGGATTAACACCCCATGTTAAGACGTCTCCTACTACAAGGTTTATTAGCAACCACTCTATTATCTACCTCTATTGCCTACGCTGATAATACATTTAATCAACGTGCTGATACCCAAGCATTTATCCAAATGATGGTAAAAAAGCATGGCTTTAATAAACAATCGTTAGAAAAACTCTTCAGTGAAGTAAAAGTGCGGCCACAGGTTATCAAAAGCCTCAATAAACCATTTGAAAAAGCTTCTTGGAAAGTCTACAAAAATGTATTTATTAACCCAGGCCACATTGAAGGTGGCGTCAAATTCTGGCATCAATATGCAAAAGACCTGCAGCGTGCCGAAAAAATTTACGGCGTTCCTGCAAGCATCATTGTAGCTACCATAGGCGTTGAGACTAAATACGGAAAAAATAAGGGCGAATACCGCGTCATTGATGCATTAGTAAATATTTCATTTAGTTCATCTCCACGCTCTAAATACTTCAAGAGTGAATTAGAAGAGTTTTTATTATTAACTCGTGAACAACATGTTGATCCTTTGAGCTTGCTAGGCTCATATGCAGGCGCAATGGGCCAACCACAATTCATGCCTAGCAGCTATCGCTATTATGCGGTTGATTTCTCCAAAGATGGTAAGATTGACTTAGTCCATAATGAAGTAGATGTTATTGGCAGTATCGCAAACTACTATCAAAAACATGGTTGGAAAACAGGTGGCTATGTTGCCATACCAGCCAATTTTAGTGGCGTTTATGATAGCAAAATGCGTGAGCACACACTGAATAAATCACTAACGCTAGCCCAAATGGCAAAATACCATGTCGTGCCTGATGAAGCGATAGAAGATAAGCAATTACAAGCGAAGCTAATTGAATTAGTGAGTAAGGACAGCCGCGAATACTGGCTAACCTTCCACAACTTTAATGTTATTAAGCGCTATAATCCTAGTGATTTATATGCAATGGCTGTTTATCAACTATCTGCAGCAATTAAACAAGCTAAAGGACGATAATCATGGCATGGATGGCAAGGAATCGTTTTGTAAAGATTGGCACAGCATTCATTTGCATGGCCTTGCTTAGTAGCTGTAGTCATATACAGCGCAAAGATGGGCCGCCCAACTTTCATGTTGATGAAACTAAAATTCCCAATGCCATCCCCAAAGTTGAACCCAAAGCCAAATACGGCAATCTAGCTAGCTACCGTGTATTTGGCAAAACTTATCATACCTTACCTTCTAGCAAAGGCTTTCAGCAAACCGGTCTAGCATCTTGGTATGGTACGCAGTTCCATGCACATCGTACATCAAGCGGGGAACCTTACAATATGCTGGCAATGACCGCCGCACACAAAACACTGCCACTACCCACCTATTTATACGTCACTAACTTAAGAAATAACCGGCGCGTGATTGTCAAAGTAAATGACCGCGGACCCTTCGCAGATAGTCGCATCCTTGATTTATCGTATGTTGCGGCAAAAAAGCTAGGAGTTGTGGGGCACGGCACTGCTCCAGTAAAAATTGAGGCCATTGATCCTAGCACGTGGAATCAATCATCGGATTTCATGATGGCCGATAACAACAGACCTCGCCGCAAATACAAACCTATTTATGAATTAGAAAATGAGGCACAGACTAATCCTGTCACCGTTGCAAGTGCTAGCACCTTGTATTTACAAGCCGGTGCCTTTAAAGACAAAGCTCGGGCACAAAAGCTACAACAGCGCCTGAACTCATTTATGTCCACACCTGTCCACGTTGCTAACCCTTCTTACACTGGCCATTTATATCGCGTCAAAATTGGCCCCATTAAAGATGTCGCAACAGCCAATCAAATCACTCATCGTCTAAAATCTATCGGTATTGAAACCAATAGGGCAGGCTCTTAGATAATGATGACACTCATCTCGATAATGGCCATTATCGCCACCATCTTTTTTGTGATAGGCACACACGAATGGGCGCATTTCATGATGGCTAGACTGGTCGGCGTCAAAGTACTACGTTTTTCGATAGGGTTTGGGAAAACACTATTACGCTGGCAAGGCAAAACCGGCACAGAGTATGTATTTGCCCTGATTCCACTCGGTGGATATGTAAAAATGCTTGATGAAAGAGAGGCACCTGTTTCAGAAGACGAACGCCCTCATACTTACAACCAACAGCCTTATTACAAGAAATTCTTGATTGTGCTAGCTGGTCCTGCTATGAATTTACTCTGTGCTTTATGCTTATACTGGATCATTTTCATGGTGGGATTTACCACTATTCGGCCCATAATAGGTGATATCACCCCCACCTCTATCGCAGCACAAGCTGGGTTGAAAACTGGCCAAGAGATTATTGCTGTTGATGGCGAAAAAACAAGAACGTGGAATAGTGTATTATTCCGTCTGCTTGCACATGTGGGAAATGAAGATACCGCTTTAATTACGACAACAAACCAAATACTCGCTTTAGATTTAGCAAATTGGAAAATAGATGGATTAACACCAGATCCATTAACCAGCTTAGGTCTCACACCATTAATGCCTGCTATACCACTAATAATGCCTAGTAATCTTATTCAATATATTCAATATTCACCAATCATGGCTCTCCCTGAAGCATGGAAGCAGGTAAAAAATCTCACTTATTTTAATCTGCTATTATTTGGAAAACTAATAACAGGAAAAATTTCACTACAAAGCTTGGGTGGTCCAATCACCATCTACCAAAGTGCAGGTAGCGCATTAAATGCAAGCATTTTGGCATTTTTAGGATTTCTAGCTTTTCTAAGTATCGCTATTGGCGTCATCAACCTATTACCCATACCAGGCCTAGATGGCGGTCATTTATTGATTCAAACGATTGAAGCCGTCATTAGACGCCCTATTTCTGAAAAAATCCTGTTTAATGTGTATCGTCTAGGTTTTGCTGTATTAATTTTCTTTATGGTACAAGCGTTGGTCAATGATCTCTTGCGCTTATAAGCCTGTTTATTGCAATTACTATCCAATATCCTTATAGTCTAGTCCACACTCAGGGGAGCCGCTTGTGGCTGAGAAACCTTATATCTAGGTGACCCTTATAACCTGATCCAGATTGTGCTGGCGGAGGAAGCAGTGAGTCATCCACTGATTGAATTAAAAAATGTTAGCCTAACCTATGGTCAGCAGCTTATCTTTGATAACCTAAATTTGACCATACAATCAAATAGTTGGACAGCTATTCTAGGTGCTAGTGGCTCAGGCAAAAGCTCTCTTATTAAGCTATTAGCCGGACTCACTACCAAACAAACAGTGACAGGCTCGCTACCCGATATCACACATCAAATAGCCTACATGGCCCAAACAGATCTATTACTTCCGTGGCTTACTGTTTTAGATAATGCCTTACTAGCTAATCGATTAACCTCACACCCCTCTAAACAAGCAGCCCTACCCTTGTTAGAAGCAGCCGGGCTTACAGATGCCTTGCATCACTATCCCCATGAATTATCCGGTGGAATGCGCCAACGTGTTGCCTTAGTACGCACTCTTTTAACTGATAAGCCAATTATTTTAATGGATGAGCCATTTTCCGCCCTAGATACACTTACCCGCTCACGCCTCCATACCTTAAGTTTAGGGTTATTAAAAAATAAAACCGTTATTTTTATCACGCACGACCCACTGGAAGCACTAAAGCTAGCAGATGATATCTATCTCATGCGGGGAAAACCTGCCTCTCTTAGCCATTTATTGCATATAGAAAATCATCAACCACGCAACCTTTATCAACCAGATCTACTCGCCCTGCAAGCAACCTTATTTCATGCATTAAACGAGGAGCTAGTATGTTAAATCTAGCCTTTCGTTATAGCGCTATTTGTCTGACACTCATATTTGGCTGGCAAATGCTACTGATGCTCACTCAACTACCAGATTATATTTTGCCTTCGCCCCTGCAAGTGGCATATAGCTTATTCACCCATAGTCACCTACTACTGGTTCAAACCATCCCCACCTTATTAGAAATCATTTTAGGTCTAGGCTTAGGCACCCTTTTTGGCTGCTCAACAGCTTTAATAGCTGCTTATTTTAAGCCAATTAGCTGGTGGATTTTACCTATCATTATTATTAGCCAAGCCATTCCAATTTTTGCGATTGCACCTATTTTAGTAATCTGGCTAGGTTATGGCCTTGCATCAAAAATAGTCATTACAGCATTAATGATCTTCTTCCCCATCATGAGCACATTTTATGACGGACTAAAAAACACACCTAGTGGATGGCTAGAACTAGCCCAAAGCATGCAAGCAAGCACCTGGAAAATTTATCGATATATTCGCATTCCTGCAGCATTACCAGCTCTTGCTTCAGGCATGAGAATTGCCGCCGTCATCGCACCTATGGGAGCCATTATTGGTGAATGGGTAGGCGCAAGTAACGGCTTGGGATACTTAATGATGAATGCGAATGCCAGAATGCAAATCGATATGATGTTTGCTACTCTTGCGTTTATTACCAGCCTATCACTACTACTATATGCCTCTATTGATTATTTATTAAAAAAATATATTTGGTGGGAACAACCAAAATGAGAATCTTAGCTCTCACATTAAGTATCTGCTTTTCTACGGCAGTTTATGCAGAAAAATTATCTGTTATGTTAGATTGGTTTCCCAACCCAGATCATGCGCCACTGATTATTGCAAAAGAAAAAGGTTATTTCAAAGAACAGGGTCTAGATGTTGACCTGATTAGCCCAGCTGATCCACATGACCCACCTAAATTAACAGCAGCGGGAAAAATAGATATCAGCATTAGCTATGAGCCACATTTGATGGTATTTGTCGACCAAGGCCTGCCGCTTATTAGCTTTGGATCCCTCATTTCTCAACCTCTTGATTGCATGCTGGCACTGAAGAGTAGCGGAATAAAAACGATTCATGATTTAAAGGGAAAAAAAATAGCCATAGGTAGTAACAGCATAGGAAATATTCTACTGAATACTGCATTAAAAAAAGCAAGCATCAAGCCAACGGAAGTAGAATTAATTACACTTAACTACAACATGACACAAGCTTTACTGACACATAAAGTAGATGTCATAACGGATGTGATGCGAAATGTAGAAATACCTGAACTTGAATTAAAAGGACAAGCAACCGTTGCCTTCTACCCTGAAGATTACGGCATACCCCCTTACGAAGTACTCATCTATATCACAAACAAACATAAACAACACAACCCCAGTCTTACTAAATTTCTAGTTGCCACCCAGAAAGCAACGGCTTATTTGAAAGCACACCCTGAAGAAAGCTGGAGTTTATTTATTAAAGCTTACCCTGAAGCAAATAATGCACTCAATAAACGCTCATGGTCTGTCACTATTCCCTACTTTTCTGAACATCCATCTACTTTTAATAAGCAAGCCTGGTTAACCTTTGCTAAGTTCATGCAAGAAAATGGGCTAATTAAAGAAGCCCAATCCATTTCTAACTATCACACATCCATGCAGTAAGTTGGTGTCGCGAAACTTACATTTAACTCGCCACGTGTTTAAATGTGGCTTTAAGCTGCCTCAGCAAAAGATGATGGATTGCTTCGCTACGCTCGCAAAGACGGCGGGTTAAGGTAATATTGAATATAAGCCAATCTAACTGACTTAAAACTGATGTATTATCATGCGCGCCATGTCATTGTAAGTGCAGCGAAGCAGCCCACTGGCCTGCCGTCTTTGCGAGCGT
>CAYZRM010000018.1:0-19787 GCA_964480845.1 uncultured Coxiellaceae bacterium
TAAAGTTAGATCAGCTCACTCTGCCAAAAAATATTCCTATTAGTGTGCCTTCCAATATGGTGCGTCAACGCCCCGATGTGAGAGCATATGAAGCGTTATTGCATGCTGCGAGTGCTCAAATTGGTGTTGCAACAGCTAATTTATTACCACAATTTCCTATCACAGGTGCTTATGGTTGGCAGGCTGGTGTACCTAATCAGCTGTTCTCAACCCAATCTAATTTATGGAATATTGCAGGAGGCGTGACACAACCATTATTCCATGGCGGTGCTTTATTAGCACAACGACGTGCTAGCATTGATGCTTATCAACAGGCATTTATGCAATATCGGCAAACTGTATTACAAGCAGTGCAAAATGTGGGTGATTCATTAAGAGCAATTGAGGCAGATGCTAGAACGATGCGTGCCCAAAAACAAGCTGAGCGTGCAGCCTACACCAACTTGAAAATCACAGAAAATCAATACCGTTTAGGTGGTGCAAATTACGTTAATTTATTGACAGCCCAGCAACAATACCAGCAGGCACGTATTAGTTATATTCAGGCACAAGCAGCAAGATATTCTGATACCGTGGCATTATTCCAATCATTAGGTGGCGGTTGGTGGCATAAAGAATGGTGTACTAAGCAATGCTTTTAAGGAGTCAGTAATGGACCAGCATCAGTATGAATTACGCAGACGAATGAAAATTATGCTACTTATCGTTGGTATTTTGTTTGGAGCAATTTTTCTCTGGAAAGGCGTTAAAAGTTTGATGATTAAGCATTACTTTGCTACTCATCAAAATCCGTCAGTGACTGTTTCAACGGGTAAGGCCGTCATGACAACATGGTCATCTAAAATGTCTGCTGTTGGAAGTTCACGTGCCATAGTCGGTGTTAATGTAACAGCACAATTAGGCGGTATGATACAAAAAATTTATTTCACGCCAGGAGCACTGGTTGAAAAAGACACTGTTTTAGTGCAGCAAAATGCAGACCCTAATATTGCCCAATTGCAGTCTTTAGAGGCTAATTCAGAGCTTGCTAAAATTACTTACCATCGTGATTTGGCACAATATAAGGTACATGCTGTCAGTAAACAGCAAGTTGATCAGGACTTACAAAATTGGAAAAGCTTACAGGCACAAGTAGCTCAGCAAGCAGCAATCGTGGCTCAGTTGACCATAGCAGCCCCCTTTAGCGGTCGTTTAGGTATTTCCCAGGTGAATCCTGGACAGTATCTCAATCCTGGCGATTCAGTGGTGACCTTACAACAGCTAGATCCTATCTATGTGGACTTTTATCTTCCTCAACAAGCATTAGCACAATTAAAAGTTGGGCAAGCGGTCAGTGTAAAAACAGATACGTTTCCTAATAAATTGTTTCGTGGGAAAATTACCACTATACAGCCATTAGTCGATACAAATACACGTAACGTTCAAGTTGAAGCAACTGTAGATAATAAGTTAATGCAACTAACGCCAGGAATGTATACAACTGTTGAAGTTGATACTGGCATGCCTAGAAAGTTTATTACCCTTCCACAGTCAGCAGTGACTTTTAATCCTTACGGGGATATTGTCTATATTGTCAAAGATGATAAAGAAAAAGGGGATGATGGTAAGCCTGGGCATACGGTTGAGCAAGTATTTGTGACGGTTGGCGAGACACGTGGTGAGCAAATTGCTATTTTGAAAGGGTTGGATGAAGGTCAAGTGGTGGTTACCAGCGGCCAGCTCAAGTTAAGAAATGGCAGCCGGATTACTATCAACAATACTGTACAACCTAGCGATAATCCAGATCCTGTTGTTACAAACGATCACCAAGGATAGTTTATGAATTTTACTGATTTGTTTATCAAGCGGCCAGTATTAGCAACAGTCATTAGTTTGCTAATCTTGACCTTGGGTTTAAGAGCAATCGGTTCTCTTGCAGTTATGCAATATCCTTTTACAGAAAATGCAGTCGTAACTGTTACCACAACCTATACTGGTGCGGATCCTGACGTTGTAGCTGGGTTTATTACGACGCCTTTAGAAAACTCGATTGCGCAAGCAAACGGGATTGATTACATGACATCGAGTAGTACACCAGGTACGAGTACGATTAATGTTAACTTGCGTTTGAATTATGATCCTTTAAAAGCCCTTTCAGATATCACAACAAAGGTGAATGCGGTATTAAACCAACTACCTGCGAATTCACAGCAGCCGGTTATTACGGTTACGGTTGGTGAAACAATTGACTCTATGTATATTGGTTTTTACAGCGATGATTTGCCTATCAATAAAATCACTGACTATTTAATCCGCGTTGTTCAACCAAAATTACAAGCAGTTGCTGGTGTTCAGCAAGCACAGATTCTAGGAAATCAGACATTTGCCTTACGCGCATGGTTGGATCCTATTAAAATGGCAGGGTTTGGTGTCTCACCTGCGGATGTATCAAGCTCACTTGCAAGCAATGACTTTATTTCTGCCGTTGGTCGTACAGATGGGCCTATGTTTATCCAAAACCTAACAGCAGATACTAATCTTACTGATGCCGAATCATTCAAAAAATTGATTATCAAATCTAGCAATGGCGCTATTGTCCGCTTGAGTGATGTCAGTAAGGTTGAGTTAGGAGCACAAAACTATAATTCAGTCGTTAGTTTTGATGGTAAAAAAGCGGTATATATTGGTATTGTGGTTGCGCCTTCAGCCAACTTACTCACAGTAATTGATGATATTAGAGAGTTGTTTCCTCAAATTCAACAGCAATTACCACGTGGATTAAATGCTAGTATTGTTTATGATGCTAGTGCGTTTGTAAATGCTTCGATTGAAGAGGTTGTGAAATCGCTGTTTGAGGCATTTTTAATTGTAACCGTTGTTATTTTCTTCTTTTTGGGCTCCATTCGCTCCGTTATTATTCCTTTAATTGCTATCCCATTGTCTATTATTGGCGCATTTTTTATCATGCTTACCTTGGGGTATTCTATTAATTTATTGACACTATTAGCATTAGTATTAGCAATTGGTTTAGTCGTAGATGATGCAATTATTGTCGTTGAAAATGTCGAGCGGCATATTGAAGAGGGCAAAACACCATTCGAAGCAGCTATTTTGGGTGCGAGAGAGTTAGCTAGTCCCATTGTGGCAATTACTATTGTATTAATTGCCGTCTATGCACCTATTGGCTTTATGGGTGGTTTAACGGGGGCATTATTTACTGAGTTTGCTTTCACGTTAGCCGGCTCAGTGACTGTTTCTGCAGTCATTGCATTAACGTTATCTCCAATGATGTGCGCTAAATTTTTGAAGAAATCACATGATGCTAAGTGGGGTTTTATTGAATACTTTAATAAAATGTTTGATAAGCTGCATCATTGGTATGATAGCGCTTTACATAGTTCATTAGATTATTTACCTGTTGTTGCCGTGTTTGCCGTTGTTATTTTGCTAAGTAACTACTTTTTGTTTGTAACTTCTACCTCTGAGCTAGCTCCACAAGAAGATCAAGGCATTATTATTTCTCAAGTAACTGCACCAGCAAATGCTTCATTGGCTCAAACTCAGCTTTATTCTAATCAAGTGGTTGATATTTACCGTCAGTTCACAGAGACAGATCATATTTTCCGTATTGATGGCAGTAGTGGCCTTAATCAAAGTATAGTGGGTATGGTATTTAAGCCGTGGGATGATAGGAAAAAAAACAACAAATGAATTACAGCCCATCATACAAGCCCAATTAAATAAAATTGCAGGCGCAAAAATTGCTGCCTTCCAATTGCCATCTTTACCAGGTGGTGGTAGTGGTTTGCCTATTCAATTTGTTATTACAACAACAGAAAGCTTTTATAATCTAAATGAAGTGCTACAAAGTGTCTTGTCTAAAGCAAGAGAAAGTGGCATGTTTGCTTATATTGACCCGGATCTGAAAATTGATCAGATCCAAACTAAGATTGCCTTAGATCGTGATAAAGCATCTGAGTTAGGTTTGAATATGCAGGACATTGGTAATGTTTTAGGGGCAGCATTAAGCGAAGGCTATATTAATTACTTCGATTATGTTGGCCGTTCTTACCAAGTTATTCCACAAATGCAGCGTTCTCAGCGTATTAATCCAGAAAATGTATTAAATTATTATCTGAAGACAACAAATGGCACAGAAGTACCACTAGGGACGGTAGCTAACTTAAAGCGTATGATAGTGCCAGAGTCTATTAACCATTTTCAGCAGTTAAATTCTACCACCATTTCTGCTGTTGCAGTGCCTGGTGTTAGTATGGGTGATGCATTAAATACATTTAAAACAATTGCAGAGCAAGTGCTTCCCCAAGGTTACTATATTGATTATGCTTCTCAATCTAGGCAGTATATTCAGGAAGGCAGCGCTTTAGTGATGACTTTCTTCTTTGCAATGATAATCATTTTCTTATCCTTGGCAGCTTTGTTTGAAAGCTTTAGAGATCCTCTTATTGTATTGATTAGTGTGCCTATGTCGGTTTGTGGAGCGATGATCTTTGTTAGCCTTGGTCTTGGTGGGGCGACTTTAAATATTTATTCAGAAGTTGGTTTGGTGACATTGATCGGGTTGATTAGTAAGCATGGTATTTTAATTGTACAGTTTGCAAATGATTTACAACGTGAAGGTAAGAAAAAGCGAGAAGCAGTGCAACTATCAGCATCTATACGTTTGCGTCCTATTATAATGACAACGGCAGCAATGGTATTGGGCGTTATTCCATTAATTTTAGCGACAGGAGCGGGTGCTGAGAGTAGATATAATATTGGTTTGGTAATTGCAACAGGGATTTCTATAGGAACATGCTTTACGCTGTTCGTAGTTCCTGCTATGTATATGTTTCTGGCTGAAGAATTGGAGCCTGAAGAAAAGGAAGCGGTATAGTAAAAGCGCCCCTACTAGGTTGAGAGTTGGAAATAATCTTCCATTTTTTCATTGAATTAGGTAGGATTGGGTGCTGGCTAAAGGATGAGAATATGAGTGAGTTCCAAGTTTTATCAACGGAAGAAGTGCAAGAATTGCTTAAGGCAGCTGAAGGAAATGGTAACGATTTAAGCGTTTTATTGGCAAATGAGAACGCCAGTAGGGATCAATCCAAAAATGAGCATCTACTAAATAACCTAGTTGAGTCGCTCAGAGTGCAAAGTGAAAAAATGCTCTCCAGTTTTCTCAGGAAAAGGATTACTGTTGAGTCAGGCACATTTGCTGCCTCGCCATTAAACACTTGCTTAAATGAGATTACTAAGCAGCAGGTCTATGCTGTTTTTCAAGTAGCACCTAAAGAGACGTGTGGGTTAGTGATTCTTGATATGGTGTTATTGCATCAATCTATCAATCTGCTTTTTGGCGGCCAAGTAAATGCGAGTGATACAACTATTTCCCATCCAGGACAGATTGGGTTGCTGATTTCAGAGAGAATGGCTCAAATATTTGCAGGCGCATTTGTTCAAGCATCTAAAGAATATGAGACGATTGAGTGTGAGGTGGTTAAAACTACCTGTTTGCCAAATTTGCCAACCAATTATGCACTTGAAGATAAAGTGCGTATTTTAGAGTTACCCATCGTCCTGGATGATGTTAAAACATACGTCAAATATGTGTTTTCTGATAGTTTGTTGAAAGATATATTACCGCATCAAGAAATAGATTTTCAGCATCAGCCACAGGAAAAAGTGCTCTGGCAAAATCAGATTAAATCACAAGTAGTTGATTCCTATGTTAACGTTAGTATTACGTTGGCAGATATTAACATGAGTGCTAAAGAGTTTATGGCATTGAAACAAGATGATCTTATTCCTATTGCTGACCCAACACAGGCGTATGTTTGTTTAAATTCTACCAAACTATTTAAGGCTACTGCCGGACAATCAAACTCAAAATTAGTTGCTAAAATTATCAGTAAAATTTAAAAGGGAAATGTAAAATGACTGATGAACAAAATAATGACCAAGCAGCAAATGATGTATCAGCTACTGTTACCGAAGGTGGTAATTTATTTGATCCCAATAAGTTAGGTATTTTAAATGATGTTTCTATTCTATTGACTATAGAAATTGGCCGTGCACAAATTAAAATAAAAGATTTATTAAATCTAACAAAAGATTCAGTGATTGATTTAAATAAAATAGCCGGTGAACCCGTTGATGTTTATGCAAATGGTAAATTAATTTCCAAAGGTAACATCATTACAGCAAACGGTAAATATTGCGTGAGATTGACTTCCATCCCTGAAACAGCAGGTTAATTTCTATGGAAGCAACTTACTCTCATTTAATTATCAATTTGATGATTGTATCTATTCTGATAATTGTTGTTGCTGTTATTGTGAAAAAGTTGAAATTAACAAGGTATATTAATAACCCGCATATTAAGATAGTAACAGCAGTATCCATAGGGCATAAAGAGCGATTGATTTTAGTGCAAGTGAAAGATAAGCAGCTTTTATTAGGGGCGACATCTAGTCATATAGAAACCTTGCAAGTCTTTGATGGGATAGGTACAACAGACGTAGAAGGGATTGATAATTCGCCTAAAGTATTTGCGGATTATTTCAAACGTAAAGGTTAGTTAATGAGAGTATGGAACGCTAAATTTTGCTATTTGTTAGTTGTGCTATTTGCTATATTTGCTACGAGTCCTGCTTGGGCTGATGTGCAAACTATTCCTCTGCTGATATCAAAACAAACAGGTGGAACAGTCACTTACGATCTTAGCATTAAAATATTGATGCTAATGGCTATTTTGTCTGTCTTGCCAGCATTATTGATTACAATGACAGCATTCACACGAATTACTATTGTATTAGCCATTTTGAGGCAAGCAATTGGTATTCCTAATGTACCTAGTAATCAAATTTTAATTGGGTTGTCACTAATCATGACTTTATTTGTTATGATGCCGTTTGTACAAAAAGTTAATGATACTAGTTTGCAGCCTTATATACAGGGAAAAGTAACAGAACAGCAGGCATTAGATAACACTAGTAACCTGATCAAAACTTTCATGTTGAAACAGACAAGAAAAACGGACTTGAAAGTATTTATTGATTTATCACATACTAAAATACTTAATAATGATTATCCGCTTTTAGTGGTACTGCCTGCTTATATTACTAGTGAATTAAAAACAGCGTTTGAGATTGGTTTTCTTGTTTTTTTACCATTTTTAATTATTGATCTGGTGGTTGCTAGTATATTAATGTCTATGGGTATGATGATGTTGTCACCTATGGTTATTTCATTACCGTTTAAGTTGTTATTCTTTGTTTTAGTCGATGGTTGGAGCTTGGTGGTCACTAGTTTAATTACTAGCTTTAGAATTTAATCAGCTAGTTAACTTACATGAGACACTAAATGAATATAAACCTACAGCTGACAGCAAAATTAGAACAGCGCTTGCTAATGACTCAACAACTGAGGCAGGCTATTACCCTCTTGCAATATAACACTATTGAGTTAAAACAAGTTGTCCAGCAGTTTGTAGATAAGAATCCTCTGTTAGAAGTTGAAGAGTCGGAGCCGCCTGATTACTATCAGGTTTCACATTATAGCCCATCGTATAAAAAATCAAACCGTATCAGTGATGAGGAGGAAAATGGCTTAGAGAATTATGCTATTCCTACCAATCTTAGGACACATTTGTTTGAACAAACACTGCTATGTAAGTTTACTTCTGAAGAGCAGATGATAGCTGAAGCAATTATTGAAGCTGTTGATGATAATGGTCGACTAACGATGTCTCTGTTAGATCTTCAGGCAACATTAAATTCTGAAATTTCTATTAATACAATAGAAAAAGTATTAAAGTCCATACAACAATTTGATCCTATAGGCGTAGCTGCTTATGATATGCTTGAATGCTTGATAATACAATTAGAGGCTATTACAAATAAAGATGATACATGGCATTTAGCTAAAAAAATATTAAGGAATTTCTCATCAGTTATTTCATTATCTTTTAGTAATATTAAAAAAATGATGCAGCAATTAAAAGTTAATTCGGATGCATTTAATGCAGCTATGGGATTAATTAAATCACTTAATCCTTATCCTGGCATTCATTATACTAATGCATTAGAAGTTAATATTGAGCCTGAGTTATACGCCAAAAAAATAAAAGGGAACTGGACAGTTTTTTTTAGCAGATAGCTTATTAACAAACATTAGTATCAATACACAGTATCAACGTTTTATTAAACAAAATAAAAGTCACTCTTCTTATGAGGCTTTAAACAGGGAGTTATTAGAGGCGCAATGGTTGTTAAAAGGCTTAAAAAGGCGGAATGAAACATTATTAGAAGTGGCAAGATATTTAGTAGAAATGCAGTCTGATTTTATTGAGCATGGGCCAGCTAGAATGAAACCGCTAAACATAGCTGATGTTGCAGCAGCGCTTAATATACATGAGTCAACTGTCTCTCGTGTAACAACAGGTAAATATATTGCAACGCCACGCGGGTTGTTTGAGTTAAAATTTTTCTTTCCTAGTCATGTAACAACAAAGGGCGGAAGTCAATGTTCTGCTGTTGCTGTTAAAGAGTTTATTAAAGAAATAATTGATAAAGAGCAGCCCAAACAACCAATGAGTGATGAGCAGATTGCTGTGTTATTAAAAGGCCGAGGGATAAATATTGCCAGGAGGACCGTAGCTAAATATCGAGAAGCACTTAATATTAAACCATCATACCTGCGTTCTCTACAACCTGAGGAAATGATCGACTGATTTTTATTATCTCGCCTGTAACTATTTACCAGTTATTGCTAAATGACACACACTTAAATGCCCGCATTGCATATTAGTAGCAATGCGGGTATATGTTATTCCTGTTGAAATTGCTCTGCCGCATCTTTAGTTAGAATCATAATATCGATACGCCGATTGGAAGGGTCAGCTTGATTTTGTTTATTGAGTAAGTTTTTATCCGCATCCCCTATAATGCGTAATACCTTATTAGGGTCCATGCCGTATTTTATTAATTCCCTTCGAGTTGCATTCGCTCTGTCTGCAGAAAGCTCCCAGTTAGAATAATTATTACCACCATTGTATGGTAGTGCATCGGTATGTCCAATAATAACCAAGCGATTAGGGTATTGATTAATTTCCGAGCTTAACCAGGATAGTATAGGTGCGGCATATTGTTGGAAGTCTGTTTTACCTTGGGAGAACATTGGTTTGTCTTTTAAATCACGTAGTTCGATCTTAATGCCATTAGGTGTGATTTTAAAGTTCAACATATTTTTGTATTCGCTAAGCTGAGGATTCTTGTTAAGATTCTCTTGCATCTTAGAGACAACAGCTTGCATTTGCGCCATTTGTTGTTTAGCTATTTCGTCTTTATCATGATCTTTAGTTTTGTCTTGGTCTTTATCTTTGTTCTTATTTGCTGGTTGTGGGGGAATAGGCTGACCATTGCCATCAGCTAATTTTTGGCTTGCGCTAGCAGGATCTTTTTGGCTTTCTTTAGGTGTTAATGGGTTGGGAGAAACTAATGGAGTGGAAAGCTCAGAGTTTTCTGGCTTATCTTGAGAGCCTTTGCTAACATCTACTGCATTCTGGGAGTCACTTTTTGCACCTTTGTGATCATATCGTGTATTGCCTACTTCGTCAGGCCGTTTGCTGGTGCTTTCTACAACGCTTGATTGTTTATTGAGTACTTCTTTAAGCGGTTTCTTAAAGTACTGTGCCACGCCTTCTAATTGGTATTTATTTAATAATGAAAGTAACCACATTAACAAGAAAAAAGCCATCATAGCTGTGACAAAGTCAGCATAGGCAATTTTCCAAGAACCGCCGTGATGTCCGCCACCTTTTTTGACTTTTTTGACAACGCGTCGTACGTGTTCTTGATCAGCCATTTGATTCACCCGTTCCGCCAGATTTGAGTCCTTTCACAATTTCTTCTAACTCTTTACTGTCGGGTCTGCTATCGGCATAAAGTACCTTTCTTGCCATTTCAACAGCAATAGAAGGAGCAAAATTGTTGGTGGAGGCAATTAATACAACTTGAATAGATTGCATGATTTTAATAATGGCTTGGCGTCGATTTTCCATAGATGCTGCAATAGGTGCTGCAAAGCCGTAGCTTAATAATACGCCTAAGAAAGTACCTACTAATGCCCGTGCAATCAATGCACCTAATTCATTTGGAGGGAGGCCAATTGATTCCATGGTATGCACAACACCCATAACAGCGGCCACGATACCGAAAGCTGGAAGTGCATCAGCAACCTTATTCACAGCACCGATTGCTAGCTCAGCTTCTGCCTCATATGTTTCAATATCAACTTCCATAATAATTTCTAGGTGGGTGACATCAACACGTCCGGTGACAATTAAGCGTAAATGGTCACAGAGAAACTCCATGACTTTAGGATCTCTTTGTATCAACTTATATTTACTAAATAGAGGGCTATCTTTGTAGTTTTCAACGTCACCTTCAATAGAAATAGCACCATCACGTCGAATTTTATTTGTTAATTCATAGAATAAAGATAACAATTCGACATTAAATTTTTTGCCGTAATCTTTACCTTTTATGGTCTGGAAAACAGAAATCATGGTTGCCTTAATCGTTTTTACATTGTTTGCAACGACAAACGAACCAAGTGCAGCACCGCCAATCATCATTAATTCATAGGGTTGAAAAAGAGCAAATAAATGCCCCCCCACTCAGCACGAAACCGCCGAAGACGGAGAAAAGCGTGATCAAATAACCAATAACGACTAACATAAGTTACCTCGCTTTGTTAAATGTAACGGCATACGCCATTATCCGAATGCTCGCGCTTTACCTGGGCCAACAATGACCGCATCTACCACTTTTTTAGAAATAGGGTTATAAACTTGTATAGTTGCATTCATGCCGCCATCCGCTTTTGCTATACCTTGCATAGACACCAAGATTGTTTCTGTGCCTGATATTAGGCTCACCACTTGGTTTCTGTGTACAATGGTTGGTGTTGTCACATCTTTTTTACTAAGAACATGGCCGGCAGGAATTAAGCCAGTGGTAACATTATTTACTAGGTCAGCTTTATTCTTGTAATAACCACTATACAAACGGTTAGTATCGTAAGAACCGTAGTCTAAGTCTTCCTCTTTGATAAGTTCATTAGGCAATATCGTTGATTTGGCAACAATCACTTGGTTGAATGACTGTACAGTAACGGGTATGTAAATATGCCAAGGGCTATCACCGTTACAAGTCAATTCAACGGAAGATATTTGTGATGCGGCACTGTTTTGCGGTAGAGACGGTATAATAGGCTGGGTACACTCTGCCACTTGTATAGGTGCGTGTGAAGGGTTAACTTTTACTTCAATTCGATCTGCTTTTGAGTCTGCATAGTGATCCAGAACAAAGTTCTTGGTTACTTCTTCAATGCGACTAGTCGGCTCATAGACAGAAGCATAAGCAGCAGGCAGTTGGCTCAATATAAGCATTGATAAAAGAAACCGCCTGATCTTCCTGAATTGCATTACGCTGTCCTTACGTCTATCCATTTTTTTATATTGTAACACTATCTCGAAGCATTTCCTTTATTATCATATAAAAAATTATTATCAT
The DNA here is from genome assembly GCA_964480845.1 of uncultured Coxiellaceae bacterium. Taxonomy (GTDB): domain Bacteria; phylum Pseudomonadota; class Gammaproteobacteria; order DSM-16500; family DSM-16500; genus Aquicella. Next base: position 11,559 of record CAYZRM010000018.1, read on the forward strand.
TTAAATTCATCAATTTTTCCCATAAGTTAGCCATCATGTTTAAAGTGGAAGTAATGATGCGGCTATTGATATTAACTTGTTCTAAGCATAAAGGCAGGGAATGTTTTAATTGATCTAGAATGCTATGCAACTCTTCTTGCTCGGTAGGTAATGCGCTAACAGCAGCTAGCTCTAAATTCTGTATTAAATCATTATCAGGCTTGCTAGTAGGTAGCATGCTGACTTCATTAGTGATAGCAGAAATATGATTTAATAGTAATGACTTTCTCTCATTGCTAGATATTATTTTGTCTGAATCACGTTCTTTGAACAAATTTGTATCGTTCTGCATCAGGTCATATAATTCATCGCAAGAGTTAACCATGTCTTTTAATGACGTAATTAAAGCTGCTGATGATGTTACACGCATACTCATATCCTTTCTCAAATTGATTTTCTAAAAATATGTTGGGTTAATATCTGGGCTAGTTGATCTTGATTAACGGTATACTGACCAGACTGTATTTGATTTCTTATTTCAGATACACGAGCATCTTCAGGTACAGCATCATGAATAGCCGAAATCGTATCAATTAAGCTTCGTATGGAGCTATTAATAGTAATATTATCATCCATCACAGGTGCCGTTTTATTCTTATCTAGTTGAATTTTATTGCTATCAACTAGCGATATAGGTTGATCAAATCTAATTTCTGTCATGGCATCAGCCTCCTAGCCATTAGGTACATTTTTATCCCTGTTACCCTATATATCTTAAGAAGTTGGAAAAACTTAAGCAGTTCTTAGGCTAAGGTAGTTATTTTTTTATAAGGTTATTTGGCTCACTATTTGTTTTAAAGTATCACCGGAGAAAATCTTTAATATCTTATCCGCATAGTTTTTATCAGTTGCATAGCCAGCTTTTTGTAATTCATGTGCAAATGCTTCAGGATTATTTGAATGCTGTAATGTTGCTGTGTATCTATCATTAGATTGTAAAAAATGGATATAGTCTTTAAAGCTATCTATTAAGCCAGGATAGCTTCTAAATTCGGCAGATTTTTTTACCAAAATCCCCTCTTGTTGTTCTAGGGTGTCTTTTCTGACTCGAGGAGCTGACCAATCAGGTGTTGCTTTAATATTAAATAAATTATGGCTGGATTGATTGTTGTTATGAGAAATAATATTTTTCCCCCAATTAGTTTCAAGGGCTGCCTGAGCAATTAACAACTTAGGATCAACACCAATCGTACTCGCTGCTTGTTTAGCCATAGGCCATAAATGTTCAACAAACTCTTTAGGTGAGTTGAATGTGTTGTCATTAGTTAAATCTTGCAGTAAAGAGGTGTGTTGCTTCGTTTCATCCTTATTAATTTGTTTATGTTCTGTTAGAGGAGCGTGTGGTATGGATAGTTGTTGTATGGGTCTTTCACGCATAGCCATTTCTTCTGCTAAGCTGGTATTAGGTAGGGGGGCGCCATGATTATCTATGGTGCGTTTGATTGCTTCAGTAAATTCATTATGTATGGAGCCCATGGATATTGATAATTGTTTATCAAACATATCCTGATAGAATTCCATTTGATCTGAGCCAAATAAGCCGCTCTCAAAGGCCTGATTTGCTTCCCGCATACTCTTTAGCATCATGCCCATTAGCATCGATTGAAATTGCTCGGCAATTGCTTGCTTAACGCCTTCAGCATCTTTTGTATAATTGGCTTTTAGCTGTTGTAAGCCTTGAATATCGGTATATAGTTGCGTGCTTGTATTTAAATGATTAATCATGCGCCGTCCTTAGATAACTTCTAGATCTGCATGTAAAGCACCAGCGGCTTTAACGGCTTCAAGTATGGCTATTAGGTCACCAGGAGCAGCACCCACGGCATTAATTGCGCTGACCAGATCATTTAATGATGTGCCTGTTGAGAGTACAAAGGCTCTATTTACCGTTTGTGAAGCGGTAATATCAGAAGCGGTACCTGTAACGGTACGGCCATTCGCTAAGGCATTGGGTTGGCTAACAAATGGGCGTTCAGAAACGACTACCGAGAGGTTGCCATGAGCAACAGCAACGGGTGAAATAATCACGTCTTTACCGACAACGATGGTACCTGTACGTGAGTTGACAATAACTTTAGCTTTGCCAGCAGCGGGATCCAGTGTGATATTTTCTATACGTGCAATAAGAGGTACAAAACGTCCCATTAAGCGTTGTGCCTGGGCTTCACGTTTCTCTGCCGCTTTTTCGATAAGCTCGGCTTCATCAGCTGCTGACATGGCATCTTTATATCCCATAAATGCCGGGCGGCCGTTGTCATCAGCAAGGTAGCCTGGAGAATCAGTTGGATCGACTGGTAAATCATTAACATTAACAGCAATTGCGCGTGCATCTAGCGCATGTGCTACTTTCTTTTTAAATTCGGTGTTAACTGCTAATGCAATACGCTGTGCTGTGGTGAAGTCAGGATCGTTCAACTCAAATGTAATCTCACCATGCTGTACAAAAGGCATGTCAATTATTTTTTCAACAGTTGCGCCATTGGGTATGCTACCCGTACTGGTTGAGTTCACGCTTAATTTGGAACCATCATTGCCTTGTGCACCAAATCCGGATACGACAACAGCACCTTGAGAAACAGCATATACTTGTCCATCAGCACCACGGAGCGGGGACATTAATAGTTGTCCGCCACGTAGGCTAACTGCGTTGCCCAGCGAGGAAACAGTGATATCAATTTTCTGCCCAATTTTAGCAAATGGCGGTAATTTGGCACTAATTGCCACGGCGGCAATATTTTGTAACTGTAAATTGACACCGGGGGGTAAGCGAATGCCAAATTGCAGCAACATATTTTTAAATGTTTGTTGTGTGAATGGTGTGCGATTGACTTGATCGCCGGTGCCATCGAGACCCACCACTAATCCGTAGCCAACTAATTGGTTATCACGTATGCCCGCGATGCTGGTGATATCTTTAATGCGAGAAGCAAATGCTGTAGGCATTGTTAATACTAAACTGCAAGCAATGATAAATAATGTTACTAGGCGCATAATTATCCTTAATCAAATCGCTTTCTTATTGCTAACATGCAATTTTCATGCCATAAATTAGTAAAGACCAAACTAAATCATGGAAGATATCGTAGAGGTTATTAGATGAAAGTACAATCTGCAAAGCCACAAATATCCACACAAGTTCCACAATCATTTGACGATACACAGGTTGATAGCGAATTCACAGAAGGATTTTCAGAACTTATTGCTATATTGAATGCTGGTGAGGGAGCTGAAGATACAGTTGATGATGGCTTGCTAAGTGGTTTATCTGAGGCAGTTTCAAATAAAGAGCAGGATGATAGTGCTGATTCAGATCGTGATGACTTGAAAAATACGATGGATAGTATTTTGTTTGGCCTTAATCCTGTACCTGTGCAAGAAATAAAGCAGACAGCTCAGCAAATTAATGCTGATGAAGATAGTGGTGAGATAGAAACGGTTGATGATAGACAAAATCCAGTGCAGATAAATACATATTCAGAAAATGTATCGTCTTCTAAAGAGCTAAATATGGTGTATCCGGAAAAAATAGAGTTGGAAAGTAAAAAAATGGATGCAGAGATAGCGCCAGTTAAAGTATTTAGCAAAGATAAAATAAATAATACTGAGGTAGCTGATCCGGCAAGGGTGGCTATGCATGAAATAGAAGCTCAAACATTGAATGCGGCTAAGCATGTTAATGTGACTACACCACTGCCAAAGGTGGCATTGCAATTAGACTCGAATGCAATCATGCAAGATAAGCCAAGTATGGTATTGCAAGAGCTAGGGAAATTTATTAATCAACACACTAATGCAGCTCTAACAGAAGTAAAGCCCGTAGTAGCGGCGATGCAACCAACGATTTCTTACACACAGACATTAGATAAGCTCAGTCAATTAGAGCCAGGAATGCTAATCTCTAAATCTACGATTGGGCTTGGCGATCATTCAAAAGATATATACACAGCGAATATTAAAATACACCCGCCAGAATTAGGTGAGGTCACCGCTACATTAAAGATAGATAAGAATACAGCGCAACTTGTTCTTTTAACTGAAAATGATCATGTTAAGTCGATAGTTCAATCGCATATTGTACAATTAAAGGAAAATTTTAATAAATCTGATCTATACTTAACTAGCGTAGATGTGCAAACAACGAATGGTGATTCTGAGAGGCAGCATAAACAACCAGATCAAAGGCCGCTTCCTCAGATGAATCAATTAGTTAAGAAGGATGATGCTGGCACTGAGGCGCCTAGGACGGTGTCGCAACGTATAAATTCTCTGATTGATACTTATGTGTGATAAAAATTTAAGTATGAAAAGAAAGGGTCGATAAATAGTTAGTAAGCAGACTCAATCTTAAAAGGAGATTTAAAAATGGCGTTGTTTATTAATACAAATATTAATTCGTTACAAGCTCAACAATACCTCGGTATCAGCAAACAAGGATTATCGGATACATTATTACGTCTATCTTCAGGTAGCCGTTTGAACAAAGCATCTGATGACCCAGCTGGTCTTGCAATTTCTCAAAATATGCAAAGACAAATTGGTGCATTAAACCAAGGCGTTCGTAACGGTAACGATGGTGTTGCATTAGTTCAAACAGCAACTGGTGCTATGCAGCAGATTCTTAACAGCTTACAACGTATGAGTGTATTGGCTAGCCAATCCTTAAACGGTACGTATTCTGACAGCCCAGACCGTGCTAATATTGATAAGGAATATCAAGCACTGCTTACTCAAATTACAAACATTACCAACGCATCTAACTACAATGGTGTGCAATTACTAGATGGTACACAGTCTAGCTTGGCTATCCAAGTTGGTGTGGGTACTGGTTCTGGTAACCAAGTGAGCATTACGTTGGCAAGCACCAGCTTGACCAGCTTAGGCTTATCTTCTTCAGACGTGACAACATCTGCTAATGCAAGCACAGCATTTGGTGCTATTGGTAGTGCTATTACAACCATTACAAATGGTTTAGCTGACTTAGGTGCAAACCAATCTGGTTTGAATGCTATTGTTCAAGCGAACACCACCTATGTTACTAACTTAACTAATGGTCAGTCTTTAATTACCAACTCTGACTATGCAGAAGAAAGCTCTAATTTGGCTAAGTACAATGTACTAACCCAAGCTGGTATTGCGATGTTAGCTCAAGCTAACTCCTTGCCACAAATGGTATTACAATTGTTACAATAGTTGTTATACTGAATCCGGGTTGCTTAACAGCACCCCGGATTTTTTTTACTTCACAAGGATGGTAAGTAGATGGGTACACTAAATATTAGTCCGATGACAACAGCAGATTTATTAGAGCGTGTTAAAATGAGTCTTTCTAAGTACGAAAGACCGGTTCATACACTAACATTAGAAGAAGAAAGTGTAGATTTAAAAATCAGTGAAATCGCAAAAGTTAAAGCGCTTTTAACAGACCTTCGTTCCAAAATTACAGCAGCTAGTACTGCCTTCAATCCAACATTGAATCTTTTATCATCCAATACATCAGTGGCAACAGTAAGCACTTTATCCAATACATTAAGTGCAGATAATGGAACACACACATTAAATGTTACCCAACTTGCAAAAGCCCAATCAACTGCATCTACAGTTTCATTTACAGCAGCGCAGACAATGTCAGCTGATACGATGACCATTACTATGGGGTCAAATAATTTTGCTGTTAATATTGAAGCAACAGATACACTTCAAGATGTAATTAATAAAATCAATTCAGATCCAGCGAATGTTGGTGTAACAGCCTCTTCTATTTCAACAGACGGTACAAATTATCAATTAATTTTGACTTCTAAGCAAACAGGCGCGAATCAGGCTTTTACCGTGAGTGAAAGTCTAGGATCTCCTCAATTTGACGTATCACAAGTCATTTATGCTGCTCATGATGCAGAATTTACCTTAGATGGTGTCTTTTCCATGACTAGAAGTAGCAATACAATTACTGATGTTATTCCTGGCGTCAGTATCCAGTTAATATCAGAAGGTGGTTCCACCACTATTTCAGTAAATAAAGACGCTGATAAGACATCGGCATCTGCAAAATCAGCTATTCAAGGAGTGCTAGACTCATATAATTTGCTTATGTATGAATTAGACGTAGCTCAAGCTAATGGTACTAAAGACCCTGTGAGAAAGTATACCGATGAGAGTGATAAAAATGCTGGCTCGGTAAAGAGGAATGAAAGTGTACTCGTGACTACAAATGATCCTCTTTTCACTCAAATTAAAAATATGTTAGAGCAGGGTATGCATGCTACTAACGCAGATGTTGCAAGCTATAAGACAGTTGAAAGTTTAGGCATTGTGACTGGTTCTGCTATCAAGTTTGAGTATACTTATGACGAGAAGAAAAGATCAGGGTATACAACCGGAAATATGGAGATTTATAAAAATTCTCAAACTAGCACCGATCCCATTAACTCATTATTAGATAATGCGCTAAAAAATGACATGAGTGATGTTAATGAGCTATTTTTTGGAACAAATGGAATATTTAGTGGATTAGCTAGTACAATTGATAATGACATCATGTTAGGTACGGCAGGTGTTATTGATAAAAGATTAAATGGCTATGCTGGTTTAAAAGTCCAAAAAAGTGATATTGAGGATAAAATTCAAGAAGGCGATGATTACGTAGAAGAAATGAGATTGAAGTTAGTTGATAAATATGCAAATCTCAATATGATCTTGGCCCAATTTGAATATACCAGCAAATATTTAGAGGCGCAGTTTGATAGTATGCGTTCAGACAAGAAATAAGGAGATAGCAGATGCATTTAGCATACAAAGAAATTGATATACAAACTGATGTGATGACTGCATCTGCTCATCGATTAATACAGTTATTATTTAATCGCTGTTTAGAGCACATACAAAATGCTAAGCGACAAATTCAAGAAAATCAGTTAATGGAGAAATGTACTTCTATTTCTAAAGCAACAGATATTCTTGAATACTTAAGGCTATGTCTTAATTTAGAAGATGAAAAAGCTAAATCCATCGCAGGTACTTTGGACCAACTTTACATCTATATTGAAAGAATCTTATTAATGGCGAATGCTGATAATAATACACAATATTTAGATGAAGCCACTAAATTGCTAAGCAATATTAAAGAAGGTTGGGATGGTGCTGGAGAGAAATTGGAAGCTAAGTAAATGTCATTAAAAAATGAAATTTTGGAAATTAGTTCGAAAATATATAGCCTGATTCATCATAATGATTTGGTGGACGTAGCTAATTTAATTAAGCAGCGTCACGATATGATAGTGCAATTTGTTAATCAGCTATCTGATGCTGAAAAAGAAGATAGTTTAGGTGAGTTTGCATTGCTAGATGAAAATGCCGTTCTTGCCTTGCAGCAGGAACGGCTTCACACCCAGAAGTCTCTAGCTGGATATGGTCGGTTAAAAGACTATCTTGTTACCTAGGTCTGGGTCCAGGTCTAGGCCCTGTTCCTGGAATGATTGGTTGAATATAGGGTTGAACAATAGTCGGTTGTTGGCCGCAATTAGGGTCAACTATATAAGGCTGCTTATCGCCTGTTGTGTATACTTGGTCAGTAGAGCCATCTGAATTTTGTTTAACATAATGGCCAGGTGGCATGCCTGGAGGTGCGTTATTTTCACAGCCTGACATAGCCGGCGCCTGATTTCCTGCACTATTATTGCCGTTATAAATAATGGTTTGGTCAGCTTGTACGGGATTGAATTGCTGCAAAGTTAAGAAGGTGAATAGACAGGCAATTTTTGCATTTATTTTCATTCGGAATCTTCCTTCTGATTCGATACTTATATTATATCATGGCTGCGGCAAATATTGCCGGCGATTGGCAAGATTTTCAATAACCTATTTGACAAAAACTAGCGCTATAGCTCATCTTTTGTTATCTATGTATTCCATCATCGTGTTATTTGTACTTGGCACGCTTTTTGCATTATCTAATATAAGAGAAAGGAGTTTTCTTATGGATATGAAAATATTTGGTGCTTCGGAAAGAGCATTACAGCTTTGTGAAGATAGGGCCGTTACTCTAAGCTCGAATGTCACTAACGCTGCTACCCCTAAATATAAAGCACGTGATTTTGATTTCTACCAAGCTATGCAGTCAGCTAATATTAATCAATACAAGCTAACGCAAACAAATGCACAGCATATTGAGCCTAATAATGAAGTAGATGGCGC
>CAYZRM010000018.1:19887-27100 GCA_964480845.1 uncultured Coxiellaceae bacterium
CGAGTACAAGGGGCAGATGTTAATAATCAGCCTGTAGGCGGTGTACAAGTGACTGACATTAAAACAAATACCAAGCCACTCGAATCCAGGTACGACCCAAATAATCCATTGGCAAATGAAGATGGCATGGTTTTTTTAACAGATGTGAATCCAATTGAGCAAATGACTAATATGATTGCCGCATCAAAAGACTACCAAGCAGATGTTGAAATGGTCACAACAACTAAGAATCTTATTCTACGCACTCTAGATGTATTGCGATAAGGAGTATTAATATGTCAGGTATTGGATTATCTCAAGCGATTACACAGTCACTGAATGCAGATTCAGCACCCGTCTATAATAAGGCGAGTGGCTTACATAGGCAGACAGAGCGTGAACAGAAAGTAAAAGGAGAAAAATCATTAAAAGATGATTTCATGAAAATATTTTTAACCCAAATGCTAAAGCAAAACCCGATGAAACCGAATGATAGCAGTATGATGATGCAGCAAATGGGTCAATTAACTGCACTACAATCCACGGAAGATCTGCAAAAATCAGTGAAGCAATTAACTAATAATCTTGGCATGAGTCAATTGTTAACTGCCGCTCAATTAGTGGGTAGGCATGCACAAGTGGTTAGTTCAATTGCACCGCTTATCCCTAATGGTGAATCAGGCTCAGCCTCACTAAAAGGATCTGTTGTAGTAACTCGACCAGCTACTAATGTTGTTATCTCGATTAAAGACTCAGCAGGTATTGAGGTAGCAAAAATTAATAAAGGCGATAGTGGTAATGGCATTTTAGATTTTGAATGGGATGGCATGATTGAAAAAAATGGTGAAAAATCCCTAGGAACAGATGAATTCTACCATATTTCTGCTTCTGCAGAAATTGATGGTGTACATACTAGCTTAAATACAGGCGGTTTATTTGAAGTAAATAGCGTTACTATGGACCCTTCGGACAAGCATACCATTTTGAATTTAAATGGCGCTGGCGGTATGAGTTTAGACCAACTAATTAAAATCACCTAATTAATGGATTAAATAGGAGAATAATATGGGTATAGGAAATATTGCAGTATCTGGTATGCAAGCAGCAATGTCTAATATGGACATTATTAGTAATAATATTGCTAACTCACAAACAGCTGGCTTTAAGCGTTCTTATGCTAGTTTTTCTGATTTATATCCATCAGGCAATGCCTCTGGCGGTGCACAAGTTGGTTCTGGCGTTATTTTATCCTCGATTAACCAGGATTTTAGTGCTGGACCTGGTGTGACACGTAATGATGGCATTAATTTAATGATTGGTGGTAGTGGGTTCTTCGCAGTTCAAGATACGAGTAGTGGCTTGCTTAGCTACACGCGTAATGGCGAATTTACAATAGATAGTGATGGTTACCTAGTAACAAAAGATCTTACACAGCGCGTACAAGGTTTCCAAGCAGTAAATGATATTGTGACTCCTGGTGGTAATGTATCTGATATTCAAGCAAACTCAGCAAGCTTCCCTCCTTTAGCTTCGACAGAGATTACTTACAAAAACTTTAATTTAAATTCCAGTGCAGACCTGCCTGTTAATCCAGTGTTCAGCCCAACTGACACAACAAGTTATAATACGCAATCAACGGGATATGTCTATGATTCTTTAGGCGGTAAACACATTGTTCAGAATTATTATGTGAAGACAGCTGCGAATGCATGGACTTCATATACTTATGTGGATAATGTTGCGGCACTTAGTGGTGGCACTAACAATTTAACCTTTAACACCAGTGGACAATTAACTAGTTCTAGTAGTTTAGCCATAACCTTTGATCCTGGTACTGGTGCTGCTACGCCACAAGCCGTGAACCTACAAATTGGCGCAGTTACCCAGTATGGTGGTACGACAGGATCAACACCTACTTCAATAACAGATGGCTATGAAGCTGGTATTTTAAGTAATGTTAGCGTCGATTCTAGCGGAAATGTGATGCAGAACTTTAGTAATGGTAAATCAACGATTGCTGGTCAAATTGCAGTTGCTGATTTCTCAGTACCAAGCTCTTTGCAAAATATCGGTAATCAATCATGGACTGCAACGACCAATTCTGGTCCTGCTGCTTATGCCGCTGCATCTGGTTTAACGACGGGTCAAATTGAAGGGTCTAATGTGGATTTAACCCGTGAATTGGTTGATTTAATTAATGCGCAAAATGCTTTCCAGGCTAATGCACAATCTGAGAAAACATTTAGTGAGATTATGCAAACTGTTATCCAGTTGTAATAAAGGAAAGCTAACATGATTGATAAGGCAGCCTATATCGGCTCTTCCGGCGCAAGAAACTGCATGCGCCGGCTGGCCGTCATTACTAATAACCTAGCAAATGCAAATACGACTGGTTTTAAAGCTGATTTTGATGCCATGAAGTCGTATCAAAAAGATTCTGGTGCTAAATTAAAAACACGTGATTTTGCTACTTTTGACGGAACTTTCTCCAATTTTAAGATAGGTTCTGTTCAAAGTACAGGTAGAGACCTAGATGCATCGATTGATGGACAGGGTTTTTTTGCTGTGCAAAATGCATCTGGTCAAGAAGGTTATACCCGTGCTGGTAATTTTAGTATACGCGAAGACGGTTTTTTAGTGACTGCTGGCGGTGATCTAGTGATGGGTAATGGTGGACCAATTGCCATACCAGCAGGGATTGAAAAATTAAGTATTGGTGTAGATGGTACTATTTCTGTTCGTTTGCCAGGCACTGGCACAACTGACATGACTATTATTAACCGTTTAAAGACAACCAATCCAGATGTTACTTCTTTGCATAAAGGGACAGACGGTTTATTTTATCTGCAAGCAGGTGAAGCAGCTCCTGCAAGCGAGACCACACGTCTAGTTCCACGTGCATTGGAAAGCAGTAATGTTAATCCAATCGAAACGCTTACTCAGATTATCGATTTATCACGTAATTATGAAGTTCATACTAAACTTTTGAAAACAATGGCCGATAATGCTGGTATGGCTAATCAGATGTTGAATATTTCGGCTTAAAGGAGAGTTAAATAAATGGATCAAGCGCTATTAATTGCTCGCTCAGGCTTAGATGTTCATCATAAAAATATTGAAATTATTGGTAACAACTTAGCGAATGCGAATACTTTTGGTTATAAGACCACCCGTGGTGAATATGAAGATTTGCCATACCAGATAATCAAGCAAGCAGGCTCGGCAATTACACAAAATCAGAATGCTTCTTCTGGATTGGTAATGGGTACCGGTGCAAAGCTTGCTAGTAACAAGCGCATTTTTACCGATGGCGCGCAAATTGTAACAGGCAACTCATTGGATATTGCTATTAATGGACGTGGTTTTATTCAGGTTCAACCAGCACAGGGTGGTGGCCAGCCTTACTACACTCGTGATGGATCCTTAACCTTAAATGAGCAAGGCCAAGTAGTGACCCACGGCGGCTATATTGTACAGCCACCGATTACTATTCCTCAGGGTACAACACGTGTTGAAATCACAGAAGATGGTTATGTGAATGTTTACACCTCCACTTCACCAACGGCACAGCAAGTAGGACAACTGCAGTTAGCTGACTTTATTAACCAAGATGGTTTATTACCTATCGGTGAGAATTTGTATCAATCGACAACCGGTAGTGGACAGGCTATCTTAGGTATTCCTATGCAAAATGGTATTGGTTCCGTTAAGCAAGGTGTGTTGGAAGGTTCTAACGTTAATATTGTGGCAGAAATGGTTAATTTGATTGAGGCGCAACGGGCTTTTGAAGTGACATCAAAAGCGATTTCAGCTGTTGATAATATGCTTCAATACTTGAACCAAGCTACTTAACTAGTAAAAAGGCCAAGCTGATCTTATGAGACAGTATCTTTCTATATTGATAGCATTATCATTAACTCTATTATTGAGTGGATGTGAGCACTATCTTGAAAACATGGGCCTTAAGGATGAAACAGTTTATCCTGCAGCCTATCCGATTGATAACCCTGCCCCTGCTAAACGGCAAGGTACTATTTATCAGTCTGGCCATGAAATTACCTTGTATCAAGATCGTATGGCTAACCGTATTGGTGACATTTTAACAGTGCGTTTAGAAGAACAAACACAAGGTGAGAAGAAAGCAAGAACACGTGCCAATAAGATCGCAAATAACTCATTTACTATCCCAACGATTAGGCAAGGTATTCAGGCGCATATTTTGAATACCACTTCGAATCAACAGTTCAATGGTGATGGTGAAAGTAATGAACAAAATAAATTAAAAGGAACTATCTCGGTAACTGTTATTCGCGTGTTATCGAATGGTAATTTAGTGATCCAGGGTGAATCTTGGCTAACTATTAATCAAGGCCGTGAATACGTGCGTTTAACAGGGATTGTTAGACCAGATGATATTGAGCCTAACAATATGATTTCTTCCCAGCGTATTGCAGATGCTCGTATCGCTTATAGCGGCAATGGTCAGGTGGCAAATGTATCTAGAGGCGGTGTATTAACCCAGTTATTGAATAAGTTTTTCCCATATTAACAATCATACTTACGGATGAGATGAGGTGAATAATGAGTGATATATTAGGAATAGGTGTTAATAGCTTAATGGCTTTCCAATATGCAATGACTGTCACAAGTAATAACGTGGCTAATGCAAATACACCTTATTATGCCCGTCGCCTAGTAGATTTTAATGAAGTGATTTTTAATGGTGGTGTCACGATTGGTGATGTGAGAAGAGCATACGACCAGGTGGCAAGTGCCAATCTTGTTGCCAATCAAAATCGGGTTTCCTATGATGCTGCCTACTACAATAGATTGATTCCATTTGAATCAGTATTGGAAGACAAACAAAGTAATATCACGCTATTTTTAAATAACTCTCTAAAAGCACTGGGTGAATTAAATACTAATACATCGGATTTAACCAGAAGACAGACTTATCTTAATCAATTAGAATTTTTATCTAATCGGTTTAACCGAATAAGTGAACAAATTAATTTAGAGCTAAATAATACAAATGGTGCAATTGGTAATACCATTGATAACATTAATGTGTTAACACAAAAAATTTCACAAATTAATATAGATGTGAAAAGCGTTTTGCCTGAAAATGTGCCTGCATTATTGGATCAACGCGAGCAATTAGTACAGCAGCTAGCAGAATATGTAAATATTAACGAGACCTTTTTAGAAAATAATCAAATCGCATTATCACTAGAAAATGGTTTTACGCTGGTGTCTGAAATAGGACCTACTATGCTGACAACAGGTACTGATCCTGCAAACCCTGAACGCCTTCTCGTGAAAGCAGTGATAGGGGCAAATGAGTTTCCATTAAATAGTTTAATTACCAGCGGTCGTTTAGGCGGCTTGCTAGATTATGCTAATGATACATTAGAATTCTCAAAAAATTCATTGGGTCGTTTGGCTATTACTATTGCAGACCAATTAAATACCCAGAACAAATTAGGTATGGATGCTTATGGTAGTATTGGCGGTAACATTTTTACGGATATTAATAGCACTATATTTACTAATCAACGTGTGATTGCTAATGACGATAACACGGGATCGGCTACTATGACGGTTAGTATTGATGACACGTCAGCATTGACAACTGATAACTACAATATGGTGATTGATTCAGCTAACCACTATATTATCTCACGCGTGAGTGATAACTCTGTTGTAACCAGTGGCACTGTTGGTGGTTTGCCGGCGCAAGTATCTCTAGAAGGATTTACGTTAACGATTGATACAGGGTCCACCTTGAATGTTGGTGATCGTTTCATTTTATCTCCAACTAGAGGGGCGGCTGCTGGGTTTAATGTAAGTATAGATGATGCTAATCTGCTTGCTTTAGGTTATGCGGCGACTCCTATTGTTGGTGCTCAAAATGGTGGCAATGGTAGTGTTCAAAACTTTACGGTAACTGACACAACAACAAGTACATTTTCAACAGCAGGGCAATTGACACCACCAATACGTATTGAATTTTTATCTCCAACTTCCTACCAAATTGTTGATTTAGACACCAGTACTGTGATGGAAGGCCCAATCACATATACATCAGGCGCTGATGTTTTTCCTACACCGGGTGGTTATAATCCTGGGTATCAATTCCAAATTTTAGGTAGCGATATTAAAACCGGTGATACATTTGATGTGGTATACAACGATAAAGGTGCTAGTGATAACCGTAATGGGTTGGTGATGTCTGGCCTTTATTCAAAGGGTATTAATGATGGTGGCAAACTCTCATTTAATCAGTCATATCAAGCGTTCACAGCGCAAATTGCCACAACAGGTAATGCATTAAAAATTGATTTAGATTCCGCTAAATCATTACTTGAGCATGCTCAAAGCCAATATGACGATGTTTCTGGCGTCAGTATTCAAGAGGAAAGTACTAATTTAATGCGTTATCAGGAAGCTTTTCAGGCCAGTGCACAATTAATTGATGCTGCAAGAACAATTTTTGACACCATTATTAGTGTGACAAGGAGATAGGCATGCGTGTACCTACTAGTACTTTTTATCGCCAAGAATATGATCGATTTGCGGACCAATGGGATAAGATGTCCACAGCACTTCGTCAGGCAACTGATAAGATGAGGCTGCAATATGACTCCGATGATCCTGTTCTTGCAGTGGATGTCAATACCACCATGGATTATATCGATACATTGACTAATTATGGCATGAATACCACGTTAGCAGGCGATCGTGTGCAAACTTATGATAGTACAATGAAGAATGTCATTGGTGCTGTGCAGTCGTTATCATCGCTTACCACGTTAGCTGCAACAGGCACAATAGATGATCAAGGTCGTGGTGCAATTGCTATTCAAATGCAGTCTATTTTACAGGTCATAATGGGTGCAGCTAATTCGCAAGATGGTACGGGCCAGTATATTTTTGCAGGTTATAATACCGAGTCACCGCCGTTTATGCTGCAAAGTGATGGTAAATACCATTACCAGGGTAGTTATGACACAACCATGATTAATATTGGGCTAAATACAACGGTTGTTTATGGCGATTCAGGCTTTGAAGTGTTCGGTAATATACCAACAGGGAATGGTTTTTATACTATTTCTCCTGCAACTACTAATACAGGTACGGTAAGTATTGGTGGCGGCACAGTTGATACAACAGGATCGTTTGTTAAGGATGATTATACCCTGACATTTACAAACGTTGCAGGGGTGAATTATTA
>CAYZRM010000018.1:27200-29725 GCA_964480845.1 uncultured Coxiellaceae bacterium
TTGTTAAGGATGATTATACCCTGACATTTACAAACGTTGCAGGGGTGAATTATTATCAATTAGACGGTGCGGCAAGTGGTGTTGTGGTACCTCCGACAGTATATACGCCTGGTGCAACGATTACAGCAAACGGTATGACGTTTACAATGAAAGGTGAGCCTAATGCGGGTGATACCTTTAGTATTAATCCCAGTACTAAGCAAAATGCATTCGATACACTAACCGATATGATTAATTTATTGAGGACACCTATCGGTAGTGATGCAGCAGAACAGGCAAAATATGCAACAAAGTTAAATCAATATGTTGATTCCATGAATCAAGCATTAGATCACTTTATTGCATATCAATCAGTTATTGGTACACGCGGACAACAGATTTCATCCCAGTATGACTCTGTTTTATCGTTAACAAACATTCAAAAAGATATTTTAACCAAAATTGCAACAGTACCTGATTATGAATCTATTAGTAATATGAAAGCACAATCTAATGCCTTAGAGATGACTAATGGTATTTATGCTGAGTTGCAAAAAACGCTTGCTAATATTCTCAGGAAGTTTTCATAATTAATAAAGCATACCAGCTTGAGCTGGTATGCTTTATTTTATTGAATGTTTCCTTGCCAAGCCATATTGTATTTCCGCATTTTCTCAATTAATGTTGTTCTGCCTAATGATAAGTACTCTGCAGCTGAGCTAATGACACCATTTGATTTATTTAATGCGGCTTGTATTAGTTGCTGCTCAATATTTGCTATGTATTCTTTTATGTTGAAGGGCTTATCTGTTGGTAATGGTAATTGTGAAACAGCTATTTTTTGTATGGGCGATGATTTCCGTTGGTAGGTTCCATCTAAATCTTGATCATCTAATAATTTTCCATCATGTAAGATAACCATACGTTCAATAAAATTAGCTAATTCTCTAATGTTGCCTGGCCAAGTATATTCAGACAATAAATTTAGGGCATTATCCGTGAAGGCAACCCGCCGATTAAGCCGTTCTGCAATCAGATCTAGGTGGTAATCAATTAAAGCAGGAATATCGTCAGGCCTTTCAGATAAACTAGGGACGTAAATAGGAAATACATTTAAACGATAGTATAAATCTTCACGAAATCTATTTTGTTGTATTAGATCTTCTAGCGACTGATTGGTTGCGGAAATAATACGAACATCAATATCAATGCTAGTATGCCCGCCAATTCTGTCAACTTTACGTTCTTGGATAACCCGTAGTAGTTTGACCTGCATTGGAAGTGGCATATCACCAATTTCATCTAAAAATAGCGTGCCAGTATTTGCAATTTCAAAACGACCGGCACGTTTAGTAGCTGCGCCGGTAAACGCCCCTTTTTCGTGTCCAAATAGCTCACTTTCCATTAGTTCGGTGGGGATAGCACCGCAGTTAATGGGTACAAGGGGGTTATGTCGTCTAAGAGATAAATCATGAATGCAAGATGCAATAATATCCTTTCCTGTTCCTGATTGACCGATAATTAAAACATTAGAATCACAGGAAGCGACTTGGCTGATTAATTGTTTGATATGTCGCATAGGAGCGCTTTGGCCAATAAGTTTGCGAAATACGCTAGATTCTTCGGTGGTATGTGTGGTTGCTGCTTGGTGCATCATCTACTTATTCATCCTTGAATGTTCAGACTGCTTCGACGAAAAGAGAAAATAGCAAACTCGGGGCTAAGATGTCAAATTAATGACATTAATACCCCGCATTATAGTTGAGATACTCTTATTAGTAGGTAAGTGAAGCTACCGATGTATGAGTGCGGGGATTGTAAGCGTTATTAGTAAGTTGGCACAAAATTTGCATATAAAGAAACGTGCTACATGGAGCTAGCGTTAATGAAAATTTTAGTTGTGGATAGTAATAGTCATCGTCAAGCTAATTTGGAAGCTAGCTTAACCGCTAAAGGTGTTAGTATTGTTGAGCAAGCTCAACAAGCAGATGCAATGATTGTGCTAGGTCAGGATGAGAAAACAACTAAAGCATTGTTAGTCCAGGGCTTGAAGAAGCCACAGGTGTTATTGACTGACTTACCAGCACTGACTGAACAATTAGGGAATGAGCATATCGTTTTCTTTCTGGGTATAAATAAAACAGATGATGATATAATAGAGCAGATTAATATCATATTTGCTGGCTTCGGTAAATCGTATTTTATGCCTATCGCGGTTGATCCAACTACGATTGCAACGTTGAACGCGGCTAGAAAAGCGGCCAATAGTAAAGCAAGCATTTTAATTAGTGGTGAAACGGGTACCGGCAAAGAAGTTCTATCACAATATGTGCATCACCATTCTCCTTTTGCAAATGGTCCGTTTGTAGCCGTGAATTGTGCAGCCTTACCAGAAAATATGATAGAGGCAATTTTATTTGGCTATGAGAAAGGTGCGTTTACTGGCGCAATTAACCATCACTTGGGTAAGTTCGAGCAAGCTCATTTAGGCTCATTATTATTAGATGAAATTTCTGAACTACCGTTAAGCTTGCAAGCAAAACTAT
>CAYZRM010000019.1:0-21976 GCA_964480845.1 uncultured Coxiellaceae bacterium
GGAACCATACGTAAAACAGCCTGTTGGTTTGGCAAGGCATGATTACCCCCCCCCCTGATTTGTCTGAATTTTGATCATCCATACCAGGACCAACAGGCACTGTTGTGGTATTATTCACCGGCTGCGTCGGTAAATAAGAAACACCTAAAAAATGAAATCCTTTTAGACCTAGGGGTGAAAGAAGTAGCTCTTCAACGTATTAACCGCAAATACAATGATCCACCAGACAACCCTCTATCCACCGAGCGATGGGAGGCTCTCATCAACCGTCGCTCCAGTGTTGAAGCCACCATCGGGCATCTAAAATACCGTCACCAGATGAGACGCTCTCGCATGAAATCTGATCGGAGCACTGAAAGCTCCGGGTTTTGCGCCATGTTGAGCTTGTGTTGCATCAAATGATGCGCTATTTAAGTGGGGCTGCTGTTAGGAAGGAGCCTGCAGCCATCTAGGGCTGGCTTGCCCACAGAGAAATCGTCGCGTTTTTTAATAGAATCAAAATCGTTTAAAAAATTACCCACACATTAGCGATCTATTTCGCGACACCTTCTAATCAGGCCTAGGTAAGCTTATTCTATCTTTTTGAGGCACTATTGTAATTCGTTTTTGGCTAACCTATTGTTTAATAAAGACCTGAATGCATTTTTTTCCCAAAAATGCTAAGCTAGACACTGGGGATTTAAATAGATAATAGGGATGGGCTAAATGTCCCAGCTCAAACATCACACCATATCAAGCGAGGCAAAAGAAAATATCTCGCTCAGCCTGCCATTGATTGGTTCATGGCTTATTTACTCTTTAAGCGGATTTATTGGTACGGTAATGGTGGCGCGTCTAGGAGAGGATGCCCTAGCGGCGAGCGTGTTAGTGACGACTATTTGGTCCACGTTATCCGTATTCTTTTTTGGTATCTTTAGTGCCGTTAGTATTCTCATCTCTCACCAATACGGTGCGCGCAATTTTGGTGCGATTAGTCGCATTATGGGGCAGGCTTTCCAGCAAGGACTGTATACTTGTTTTCCTATTATGCTCACCATTTTTTTGGTGCCCTATATTTTGCAATGGACCTCTCAGGAGCCGCATGTCACTGCATTGGCAACTCAATATGGGCATGCCTTATTGTGGAGTATTCCGGGTGTTATTGTACTCATTATTTTAGAGCACTTTTTAAATGGCATTGGCAAGACCAAAATGAGTTTGTGGATAAGCTTATTGGAAGTGCCTTTTGAAATTTTTCTTATGTACGGATTTGTTTTTGGACGTTTTGGTTTTCCTGATTGTGGTATTGCAGGTGTTGGTTATGGAATAGCCGCATCTTATACGATAACGGCTATCCTTCTGGTCTTGTATTTATACCGTGCACGTTTTGCGCAGCCATTTCTTTTATTTAAAAAAGTGATGACATTTGATAAGCCCTATTTTTTAGAAATATTGCGTATTGGTGTGCCTATAGGGGTGGCATATTTAATTGAAGTATCTGCTTTTATGTTTGTTACGATGTTTATGGCGCATTTTAGTACGAATGCTTTAGCGGCACACCAAATTGCCATGCAGTATATGGGGCTCACGATTAATGTCGCTTATGCTATGGCACAAGCTGTCAGTATTCGGATAGGTTTAAATGTTGGGCGAGAGGATATGCAAGGTGTACGTTATGCCAGCTATGTTGGCTTGAGTCTGGTTAGTGTTGTCGTGTTGCTGATCACCGCTATTTATTTATTTTTTCCCGAGTTATTACTACGCATTGATTTTGATGCAAGCCATCCAACCAGTCTTGCGGTGGCAAAAGATGCTATTTCATTTCTAATGATTTTGGGTGTTTTTCAATTTTTCGATAGCATCAGAATTATGGAGACAGGCATTTTAAGAGGTTTAAAAGATACAAAATTTGCTATGTATATTAGTATTCTGACTTTCTGGGTGGTGGGTACTTCAAGTGCTTTTATTTTTGGCTTTGGATTTGGTTGGCAGGGAAAAGGTATTTGGTGGGGTATGACGCTGGGTGTAGCCGTTGGCGCCTTGATATTGTCGGTTAGATCAAGAAAGCTATTACGTAAAGAAAAACTAGCAGATGTTATTCAAGTTATTTAGCTGATATAGTCGGTTCATGTTTATATGGATGTAGGCACTTTTATCATGATACGTTACCTGCTTTGTTTTATTTTTTCGACCAATCTTTGTTGGGCGGACCATCTTTCTACGATAGAGAAAAAAATA
This sequence comes from uncultured Coxiellaceae bacterium, assembly GCA_964480845.1. Lineage (GTDB taxonomy): Bacteria > Pseudomonadota > Gammaproteobacteria > DSM-16500 > DSM-16500 > Aquicella. The sequence goes on from CAYZRM010000019.1 coordinate 2,218, forward strand.
ATAAATGATATTTCTGCAACTCAGGCACAACAAATCACATTTTTAGCTAAGCTCGTTAACATAAATAGTGGTACGACTAATATTAGCGGAGTAAAGCAGGTTGGTAATGCAGTAGCGGTTGAATTAAAGCAGCTAGGATTTTCCATCCGGTGGATAGCTGAGCCGAGTAGTATGCACAGGGCTCCTACATTGATTGCAACCAGACTAGGTAATCAAGGTAAACGTATATTATTAATAGGGCATTTAGATACGGTTTTCCCTGCAGATACCTCATTCAAATCCTTTAGGTTAAAAAAGAATACGGCGCAAGGTCCTGGGGTATTGGATGATAAAGGTGGATTGGCAGTGATGCTCTATGCATTGAAAGCGTTACATGGTAATAATGCATTAGACAATAAATCCATCACCGTTGTTCTCACAGGCGATGAAGAAGATTCTGGTAAACCTGCTATTATTTCTCGTAAACCATTAATTGATGCAGCTGCTCATCAAGAGATTGCTTTAGATTTTGAGCCTGCTATTACGCTAGATACAATAACTATAGCGCGACGCGGTATTAGTACTTGGACGATTAAGTCTCAAGGTAGCGAGTCGCATTCTGCGACCATTTTTCAAGATGGGGTGGGTTCAGGTGCCATTTTTGAAATAGCACGTATTTTAGATGTCATGCGCTTGCGCTTCATGAATGAAAAATATTTATCGTTTAATCCAGGTATTATTTTAGGCGGTAATCAAGTGGATTACGATGCGAAGGCAACCAAAGGGAGCGTGTTTGGTAAGCAAAATATAGTGGCTAAAGTAGCACTTGCTTCTGGCGATGTGCGTTTTATTACGGTAGCCCAAAAGGAGGCATTTCAAGCAAATTTAACGGCGCTTGTTGGCCATCATTTGGGCGCGACTAAATCCATAGTGACCTTTGATGATGGCATGCCACCAATGCCACCCACTAAAAATAATATGCTGTTGTTAGAAGCATACCATCGCGTTAGTCAGGATTTGGGCATGGGAAAAGTGGTTGCTTTTCCACCGGGTTTGCGTGGTGCGGGCGATATTTCTTATGTGTCTAATATCGTGCCATTTAATCTATCAGGCCTTGGTCCTATCGGTTATGGAACACATTCAGTATTAGAAACTGTCGAGTTGAATTCTTTTCCTATCCAAACTAAGCGTGCTGCATTATTAATCTACCGATTGCTTAATAATGACCAATAAATGATTTATTCCTGCAAAAAAGGCAAAAATAAAGTGCAATATTGCCGATAAGCGAGAAAAAATACTATTTTTTCTCGCTGTTTTTATCATCTCTCGCTATGATAATTAATCACTAGAAAATAATGAAGGAATAAGATCGTGCGGCATGTTCTCCGACACATCGTTATTATCATAATAGGATGTTCATTTCTCAATGCGAATGCGCAGGATTCGCATCAGCAGCGTACAGTAAAGCATGTGCAAGCAGTGGACAGTCATAAAAGAGTATCTGTTGCTAATAAAAATAACGTAAAAAAAACAGTTGCTAAGCCTGTTAATCAATCAGCGTTAAAAAAGACAACACACCCGAATAAAAAAGAAGTTAATAAAAAAGTCATCAATAAAAATACGAAAAAAGCGACTAAAAAAATAGCAGTACTAGCGCCGCGTCGTGTATCGATACCAAATGATAGAACTGCTATTATTGATCCCTCTTTGCCGGCAAAAACAGCAGCTAGTTTTAATGAGAGTCGGTTTCCCCATTTCTTTTCATCAATAGAGAGTCGATTGGTCAGTTTTGTTCATAAAACAGTGAGTACGCTTCGATATAGTAGTTATAAGTTGGGTGGTCGAAATTTCGACTTATCCAATGGCGTGTATGTGCTCGATTGTTCTGATTATGTAGATCATATTTTGGAAGAGATTTATCCCAATGCTTATTCAAGTTTAATGGATAGTACAGGGTCTGATAAGCCGACTTCTGCTCATTACTATAGTTTCTTTAATCAGTTATCACCAAATAGCCATAATGAGTGGCGCAAAATTAAAGATGTTGAGGAGTTGCGTGCGGGCGATATTCTAGTTTTCCGTAACCATTCTACTGGGCATGTGATGGTGGTGATGGATAAACCAACCTATGATGAAGATGCCTATTTTGTGAAAGTAGCAGACTCAGCACCTTCCGGCCATAGTCAAGATACTAGACCGAATAAGGTGTCAGGCATTGGTATAGGTACTTTATTGCTAAAGGCTAACCCTAATACTGGTGAGCCATTAGCATATGCCTGGAAGATAGGCGCGCGTTGGAAGAATAATATGAAGATTGCTATGGCAAGGCCGGCAGCTGGTTAGGCAAACTCAATTAACGTTTCAGTATTTAGAACGTGAGTGATTTTTTCTCCGTCCCAGCAATATCTGAGGTGCTTAGTTTGTACGGGTGTTGAGGTGGCTGGCGGTCTGAGTAGGGCAAGGCAGCTTCCTCCTCTGTGCCTGACGCTATGATAGATAATGCCCCAAGACTTTTCGTTTTTCAGTGTTTTTCCAAATAATTGTGATGATGTATAGTTATTTGGATCATGCAGATGTTGATAGGTGGCGGTTCTAATATCGTGAATTTCCTTTGCTACTTGCCCTTGGTACATGCGCATGGTTATTTCGCAGGCTGCTTCATTAGTTGCATTTAAAAAATTTTCTCTATGATAAACAGTTTCTCGTATCGCGGTTTCCTCACTAGTGCCGGCATAATATATTCCGTAACTGCCATCTGTAAAACGTGAAGGTTTGTGGACGTGAGTAAATGCTGCCATGACAACTGACGTGCCAGGGCCACAAATTCTATCTTCTGGCGGAACCAAAAATATTTCGCCTATTTCTTGACGCAATCGTTCATTAGTGAGGCTTTCAATTTCAAATAATATTTCCATTTCCGCGGGGTCAACCAAATCTTCAAAAAAATTAATGGGTGGAAAGGCAGATGGAATAATTCGATAATGTTTTTGGTGGTCTAGGTGAATTAAATTAATATTATCAAGCATATTACCAACCGCGTTCTGCATCCAAGTATCTTCTAACATCAGCTAGGTCAACAACGTGTCCTTGCATTAATTTTTCCAGCGCGCTTTTCCCATTAAAGAGTGGGGCATTGTTTGGTTTTTTAATCCAATCATTGGCTGCTTCTTCCGTGGGGAGTAAAATTCTTAATGCTTTATAAATGCCAAGTAAATAAGAAATACGTTCTAGTGTATCTACAGAAAGAGAGCCTTGTTTTTTGCTTTTCCAGTGATAAAGCGTAGAGGCAGGTACACCTAGTAATGTTCGTTCTTGTTCGGTAGATAGCTCCCACTTTTTTGCGAGGTTAAAAAAGGCTTTAAGCGCAATCGCGCTTTTTTTCTGGCTATTTGTTTGTTGATCTTTAATTGGTCGCATAATCATCCTCTCATCTTTATATTATTACAATATCGTAAAATATTCAATATTTTTACAAATCGATAACAGAGAATGGTCTAATGTAATGAGGGCAATCCCTATGGTGCTTTTTAAATGTAAGTGATACATTTAAAAGTAATTTTTAGATTAAGAGTCTATGAAATGACCACCTTAACCCGTCGCTTTACCCCTTTAGGCTTATTAATGCTTAGCATCAATGGAATGGTAGGGTCTGCCTGGTTATTTGCGCCTTTGTATGCCGCCAAGATCGCCGGTTCAGGTGCGTTAATGGCATGGATAGTTGGCGGGGTGGCAACTGCTATTATTGCTTTGACCTTTGCTGAATTGTCAGTGATGTTTCCCATTGCAGGCGGGACGGCTCAGATTCCGCAGCTAAGTCATGGGATGTTGGCGAGTTTCGTTGTCAGTTGGGTGGCTTGGTTATCAGCCCTAACGATGGCACCCATTGAAGTATTGGCTATTTTGCAATATGCCTCTACTTATTTCAGCTCTCTAGTGAGCATGCAAAGCGGCACACCGGCACTGACACCAATAGGTTTGGTTTGGGCTACTATCCTAATGCTAAGTTTTTGCATCATTAATATTGCAAGCTATAAGGGTTTATCTAGATTTAATTTCATTTTATTCACATTTAAAGTATTAGTGATCATTATTGCTGTTTTCGCCTTACTTAAGAGCCATTTCTATGCAGAAAACTTTTTGGGCTTTGGTGAAAGTATCACGACGTTAAGCGGTTGGCAGGCTATCTTAACGGCGGTTGCATCTGGTGGTATTGCTTTTGCCTTCACAGGATTTAAGCACGGTGTTGAGTTAGCAGGTGAAGCAAAGCGTTTAGCATTAGCTATCCCTCTAGCGATAGTCGGATCAGTGCTAGTGTGTTTATTGCTATATATCGGGTTGCAAGTCGCTTTTATTGGTGCCTTACAGCCTAGCGCTATTGCATCAGGCTGGCATCACTTAAGTTTTGTCGGTGATATTGGTCCTTTTGCTGGTTTGGCTGCAGGCTTGGGTTTGGTTTGGTTAGTTAATTTGCTCTATATTGATGCCGTTGTTTCGCCATCTGGTGCGGGGCTAATTTATGTAACATCGACTGCCAGAATTTTATATGCTATGAGCCAAATCGGTTTCATGCCACGCTGGTTGTCTACGCTTAATAAGCAGCGTTTTCCAGTAGCAGCTATTTTGGTTAACTTTGTTATTGGCATGTTTTTATTCTTGCCTTTCCCCGGTTGGCAGGCAATGGTAACTTTCTTGGTGTCAGGCATGGTGATTTCTTATGCCATGGGTCCTGTGTCTTTATTGTGTTTTAGACTAGCCTTACCAGATAGACCTAGGGCTTTCCGTCTGCCTTTTGCTTATGTTATTTGTCCTATCGCTTTCTACTTCTGCAACTTACTAAGTTACTGGACAGGCTGGGAGACAATTTATAAATTAGCAATCGCTTTATTGATAGGTTTGGTGTTCTTCACGGGTGCTTATTTGCGCGGTAGCTTGAAGATACCAAGCGCGCATTTTAAGTCAGCTTCTTGGATGCTACCTTACTTCAGTGGTCTAGTACTCATCTCTTACCTGGGTGCTTTTGGAGGTAAACAAATTATCCCATTTGGATGGGATTTTTTAGTGATAGGTATCTTTAGCATGGCTATTTTATACCTGGCGGTACTGAATCGGGCAAACACAGTAAACGTTCCAAAATATAGTGCTGAGGTTGCAGAAGCTACATTCTAGTTTTATATAATGGTATATTATTTAGGATGACTAATTGTGGATATTTATGCAGAAAATCAAATTAGAAAATATCTATAAGTCTTACCATCAGAAACCAATTTTGCAGGGAGTTTCCTTTGCTGCTAATAAAGGGGATGTAATTGCATTAATGGGAAGTAGTGGTTCGGGTAAAAGCACCTTATTGCGCTGCATTAATCTATTAGCAGTACCAGATAGTGGCATCATTACAATTGATCAACAAGTTATTCAATTACAGCCTAATACCAAATTAAATTTATCACAAAAAGAGATGGTCGCCTTGCGTTGCAAGGTGGGTATGGTGTTCCAGCAATTTAATTTATGGTCACATATGACAGTGTTGCAAAATTTAATTGAGGCACCTATTCATGTTTTAAAGCAGTCCAAAGACACAGCTATTATAGAAGCTAAGACATTATTGGAAAAAGTTGGTTTAACGGATAGAGCTAGTCATTATCCATCACAATTATCAGGCGGTCAGCAGCAGCGTGCAGCGATTGCTAGGGCTTTGATGATGCAGCCAGATATTATGCTATTTGATGAGCCAACATCTGCATTAGATCCTGAGATGGTCAGTGAAGTACTGATTGTTATGCAGCAATTAGCATCAGAAGGGATGACTATGCTGGTTGCAACCCATGAATTGAATTTTGCTAAACGTGTTGCTAATCAGTCTATCTTCTTAGAAGGCGGTAAAATTACTGAGCAAGGTGAAACAGCTGATATGTTTAGTCAGCCAAAAACAGAACGTTTCAAACATTTTTTAGACGCGATGCAGTATTAATTCTAGGAGAAATAGTGTGAATAAAATGATTAAATTGGCTGGTATGATGTTACTCACTCTTTCCATTAATGTTTATGCTGAAACGATACGTTTCGCAACAGAGGCAACTTATCCCCCATTTGAATCAGTCAATTCATCTGGCATTTTGCAAGGGTTTGATATTGATGTTGCGAAGGCACTTTGTGCTGATATGAAGGCGGAATGTACATTCAGTAATCAGGCATTTAATAGTTTAATGCCTGGATTGAAGTTAGGTAAATTTGATGCAGTGATTGCATCTTTAAGTGTTACACCTAGTCGCCAGAAGCAGGTAGATTTTACACAGGTATATTACGAACCCAGTGCATGTTTTGTTGCTCAATTAGGTAAGCATGAAACGCTAGCTATTTTAACTGGGAAAACTATCGGTACACAGGAAGGCACTGTTTTTGTTAAATACCTATCAGATCGCTACGGTAAAGAAGTCAATGTTAAAACTTACGCGAGCATTCAGGATGCCTTTCTGGATTTGATAGCAGGCAGATTAGATATGGTGTTGACTGACACACCGATTGCAAAAGCATGGTTAAAGCAAGGTAAAAACAGCACTCAGTTTGGCGTGGTGGATAAGCCTATTGTTGACCATATTTATTTTGGTACTGGGTATGCGATTGCTGTTCGTAAAGGTAATAAAACGTTATTAGATAATTTTAATAAAGCGCTTTTTAATATTAAGGAAAATGGTACCTATCAGAAAATAGTGGCGCAATATTTTGGTAAGTGAAATGGATAGCGGCTTTATTTGGCAGATTCTAGCTGGCACTGTCATCACATTAGAATTGGCTGCCACGGCATGTGTGTTTGGCCTTGTTTTTGGGATGATAGGTGCGCTGTTAGAATCGATACAAACTGCGTGGTTACGATATCTTACGACCAGTGTTATTTTTCTAATTCGCGGATTGCCAGAATTACTGGTTCTATTTTTTATTTACTTTGGTTGCACCACTATTTTGAATGAAATATTGGGATATTATGTCGATATTAGCCCTTTTGTAGCGGGCGTTATCGCATTGGGTTCTATTTTTGGTGCTTATGCATCGCAAGTTTTTAGAGGTGCTTTTCTCAGCATAGAGCGTGGCCAACTGGATGCTGCTTCTGCATTAGGTTTAACTCGTATGCAAACGATTATCAATATCCAACTTCCACAGGCTTGGCGGCATGCTTTGCCTGGATTAGGTAATTTATGGTTGGTGTTATTAAAAGACACAGCGATTGTTACCTTGATTGGGTTGAGCGATTTAATGAATCAAGCTAAACTTGCGGCTAGTACAACACAGCAGCCTTTTACTTTTTATTTAATTGCTGCTGGAATTTATTTGATAATTACAAGTTTCTCGCAAACCATATTAAATTATCTTAATCGCTATGCAAATCGGTATGTACAGCCATGATAGATTTGTTGAGCGGCATTTATGTTACCTGTTTGCTCACTGTGTTTTCACTGATGCTAGGTTTTAGCGCAGCTATTCTCATGACTGTTTCCACAGAACTAAAAATACCGGTGGTATATCCATTAATTGAAGGCGTTATTTTCTGCATTCGAGGGACGCCTTTATTAGTGCAGTTATTCTTAATTTATTTTGGACTAAGTCAGTTTGAATGGATAAGATCCTCTTTTTTATGGCCAGTGTTACGTGAGCCTATGATGTGCGCTATTTTTGCATTTTCATTAAATACAGCATGCTATACAACTATTTTATTTAGAGGTGCAATTTCTTCTATCCCTAAAAATGAACTGAGCGCTTGTTACGCTTTAGGTATGTCTAAATGGCTAGCATTAAAGCGTATCCTTTTGCCGCAAGCTTTACGGATTGCATTACCTGCTTATTCCAATGAAGCGATGATTATCTTAAAAAGCACATCACTTGCCAGCACGATAACTTTATTAGACTTAATGGGAGTCACACAAAGACTTATTAATGATACTTATGATACAGTGAAATGGTATTTAGTCGCAGGGATTGCTTATTTGCTTATTAATGCCATTATTTTCAGTATCTTTAAGATAGTACAAGCTAAAGTCGCTATACCGCGTTAAATGGCGTTAGAATCATTTTCATGGAGAGAAAAAGATGAATAACTGCTTTAAAAGCCTGTTAATTATTTTAATTAGTTTTTTTTATATGGTGCCTATCCATGCTGCTAAAATAGACAAAATTATTCTATTTGGTGATAGCCTGTCTGATAATGGCAATCTCTACTATCTTCTATCAAGTATTCATTATGTTGCCCCATTTGTTCCGGCTATTCCTAAAACCCCACCTTATTTCGAGGGCCGTTTTTCTAATGGGCCAGTTTGGGTAGAAAAAGTAGCAAGTTATTTAAATGTGCCATTGATTAACTATGCCTATGGCGGTTCATGGGCGGAACCAGTGCAAAATTCTTGGCGTGTTTTTCCTTTTGATATTGGTACTCAAGTTAGTTTTTATTCAATGAAAGCGGTCATGGATTTTAATAAGAAAGATCATTTATATGTTATTTGGGCAGGATCAAATGATTATTTATATAATGAGACACCAAATGATGTGTTAACTACGTCAGTTGTTGCATCTATTAAAAGGCAAATTGATTGGTTGAGTTACTTGGGGGCAAAACAATTTCTTGTGTTGGGTGTGCCGGACTTTAGTCATGTTCCAGCGATTGTGAGAAAAGGCGAAAAACAAGCTGCTTTATTAAAAGAGCGCACCATGATGCACAATAAAAAGCTTGCAGCGATGATAGATGAAGAAAAGGCATCACATCCTGATAGTCTGTTTATTAATATTGATGTTGATCATTATTTCAATGATGTCATTGAGCATCCTGATAGATTTGGTTTGAAAAATACAACAGATGTTTGTTACGAGGGCAATTATCTTCGTCATCGTCAGCATTTGGTCAATATGTCAGAAGTCAAAGCGGTCGAGCAGCAACTTCATATCCCTGTTTTAAATAACCCTTCTTTGAAAGAGGCTTATCTAACAGCCAAGATGGCTGAGCAAGGTGTACTGCCATGCGAGTATCCAGAAGACTATTTGTTTTGGGATCAGCTACATCCTACCACTGCTATGCATCAAGTGATTGCAGACTTACTGATGAAGGAATTTGATAAAAACGGCATTGTGACTTCATAGTTTTATCAGCCATCCCCGCTAATGGTAGCGGGGATTTTTCTCCCTAGGTAGCTTCAATGGCTATGTTATCTTCAATTTTTTTGTCTTTTCTATGTTTGTAGAGAAAAAATATGAGTACGGGCGAAATCATGGCTGCCATTGCGCAACCAAATAAAATAGGGTAGGGAATATGCGTGCTGATACTCATATTGTCAGGGGTAAAAAATCCAACAATTAAAGAGACAATACATCCGACTAAACCGATTATACAGACTGAAATATAGCCCCAGATATTTCCAGGTATTTTAAAGGCGTTTTCTGCTTTCATCACTTTGCTAGATAAAGCTAATGCAGCGATGAACATAAGCACATACATTAAAACATACAATTGAGTGCTTAGATCTGTTAGGAACCAATAAATGCTATTAATGCTTGGAACCCATAAGAACATTAGACTTAGTACAAAGGTGATAACGGCTTGAGCGTAGAGTAATGTTACGGGCGCGCCATTTTTGTTGACTCTAGCAAAGACAGGCGGCAAGTACCCTAATTCTACAGCTTGAAGCAGTCCTTTTGTTGGGGAAATAATCCAGCTAATAATGCCGCCAAAGCAACCCACTAACATCATAATAAAAATAACAGGTAGTAAAGGTTTTAAATGAAAAGCTTGTAGAAAATAAGAGAAGGTTTCAGCTATCCCATTTACTAAACTGATTTGGTCTGTGGGTAGTACAAAAGCAATGGTGAGTGCACCAAAGAAAATAGTAAACATGACTAATAGCACGGAGATGCCCAATGCTTTGGGGAAAGTTCGTTGCGGGTTGTGTACATCGTTAATATGTACGGCTGCTAATTCTGTCCCCAAGAATGAGGTAATGATGGCTGTTAAAGATATCCAGCTACTTGTCTGAGAAAAATTGGGGACTAAATCTGGCAGGCTTAGGTGGAGTTGTAGCGGCTTACCAAGTATTAGCCAGGTTGTTCCTAGTCCAATGATAAAGATAATTGGGATCATTGTACCAAAAATAGCGCACATGCTGCTAATTTTGGCAGAGACATGGATGCCTTTCAGGTTAACCCATATTAATAAGATATTCAGTATGAACATCACAGAGATTAAATAGTATTTGTTAGAGGCAAGAGTGGGATCAATTAAATAAGCTGATGTCCCCGCTAGAAATGACAGGATAGTAGGAAGCCAAATAAGTGTATTGACCCATTGCAACCAAATGCCTACAAATGCACATTTTTCACCTAACGCTCTTTTCACCCAAGCATAAATACCTCCATGCTGTGGCCAGCAAGAAGAGAGTGTGGCTGAAACCAGCGCAACGGGGATTAAAAATAAAATGGAGGCAGCAATAAAAAAGAAGAACAGTGAGTTGCCAAATAAGGCAGTTGCAGGAAGGTTACGTATGCTGTCAATCGCGCCAGTGATGAGGAAGACAAGCGTGACGGTAGTTATTCCGGTCGTTTTCATACAGCAGTGAACCTTCTCGTTTGTGTTGTATTTGGTGGGCAGGATTTTACCAATTTTGTGATTTTAAGTCAAATAGTTGAGCAGCTTATTGTTGGGTGAGTGGCGCTAACTTTTTGATATTTTGAGGCTTTTTGTTAGTGCCGTGATTTATTAAACTATTTAATGCTTACCCCAATGTGCCAATAAATTAATTAATGTTCATTAACCGCTTTTTCAATCGCTTTACCGGTATTTTGCATATCTTGGCCAAATCCTGCTGCTGTATTCTGACAGCCTGTAAGTAATGTAGCGCTAGCAATAACTAAGCTTAATAAAATGGCCTGGATCTTCATGATCATATTCTCCAAAAATGTGCTCTAATGACTAAGTAATCATCATATCTAAAGCTTATTACATAATAAATAATTTTTTATTTGTTAGGGGGCTCGTCGCTATTTTGAGTATTTCGCTCCATGATTCGTGTTCCCCATTCTCTAAGAGAGTAGAGTAATGGTTTTAATTCAAGGCCAAAAGGGGTTAGTGAATATTCTACTTTAGGTGGTACTTCAGGGTATATTTTTCTTGAAATAATTCTATCGTGTTCTAATTCTCTGAGTTGTGCAGTTATCATGCGTTGGGTAACGCTAGGAATTAATCTTCTTAACTCATTAAATCGTTTGGTGCCGTCTAATAAGTGAAATAAGATGACGCCTTTCCATTTGCTTCCTATGGCATCTAAAGCTGCTTCAACTGCACAACCATAGTGGCAATTGTTGGTACGTCTATTTATATTTGTCTTCATATTTTTCTCAGCTAAGTATCATTTTGGATACTATAGCACAAAAAAGTGCGTACTTACGCAATACTGATAATTATTTTACATTGCTTCTTATTAATAATAATTAATGAGAGGTTTATAATGTGTTTGATAAATAAGAAAATAATAGCTATTTTTATGTTGTTTTTCGTGCAAGTGAATTCGATATGGGCAGCTGCATCCGTTGAATTCATAGCCTCTAACAATACAAAAGAAATTAATTTACAAACAGCTCATGAAAGATTGGTGGGAGATGAGCAGAGTGATCTGCAAGATAAGATGATAAATGTTATGCAAGAAAACCATGTGGAGCAGGGTAAATTTGAGGGTATTTTAGGCGTATATAAGATGTCTAGTGATCAAAATATCACAGCAGATAATAGTGATCGCTTTAGTGCCTCTCCAAAGCAAATGCTGTCGGATAGAAAAATATTTTTCTTAGCAAAACAATTGGCGATTAAGCTTAATCAAGAAAGTGTTGCGGTATTTATTCCAGATCAGTCTAATCAATCTACTATTGCTGGTATAACAGTTAATTTTATTTCGAATCAACCAACTATTAATCAAGTCATCGATGTCATTAATAAAAATTTACCGGTTGCTTATAGCCAAGCATTTTCTATGCAACTATCAAATAAATATCCAGCATTTAATAATGCTAAAGTAACTAAGATAGAATGGCTTGGAAGTAGCATTCACTTAGAAGATATACAAAGAGCTTTTCCAGAAGAAAAAATTAATTATGAATATGGCAGAGCATTTCTAGTTTTCCAAAATGGTCAAAAAGAGTCTATTTAATGGATTATCTAGTTGCCCTGCGCACAAACGTGGGGCACTAATATGTGAAGCCTTGATTCGCTACGTTTTTCCAGGATCCGTATTATTGACACATAACGGTCATCAATTCATCCCATCTCGTTGTACAACGCAATGATCGTTGGTCACACTTAATCGCCCATTCTTTCTTTGTCCCTTCTGCACCTAAAAAAATAGCATGCTTACCTAACTTTAAATTTATATTATCCATCACCTGCATCATTTGGTCAGATTTATTATTTTGTGCTTCTGTAAATAAATCATACTGAGTATTCGTTGCTGATGAAATATCCAGTAGCATGATGCCGGCTTTGTGATAACGATGAGATTTTCGGTAAATTTTTTGTAGGCATTGTTTAGCTGCTTTTATTAAATAGCGGCTATCAGCTGTTGGTACGGGTAAGGGTAATATGGCACCCTGATTTGAGCGTGCCTGATTTTCTGTAAAAACATTTGTTTGTAAAAAAACATAGATAGCCGAAGAAACGGATTTTTGTTTTCTAAGTTTTTTAGCAGCTAGCATGACGTAACAGCTGACTGCTTCTTCTAACTCACTTAATTCAGTAACCGCTTTACCAAAAGAACGCGAAGAGATAATTTGTTTTTTTGGTGGGTTATCCATGTCGGTTAGGCAAGGAATGCCATTTAATTCTCTAACTGTTTTTTCAACAGTGACACTAAAATGCATCCGTATTTCTTTAGCATCTGTTTGACGTAATTTAGCGGCAGTATCAATATTTAATTGTAAGAGTTTTTCTGTAAGATTGCGCCCTATCCCCCAAATTTTACTAACGGGAATAGAAGAGAGGTAATGCATTTTATCTTCTAATAAAAAGAAAATATCAGGTTTTTGAGTGTTTTTAGCAATATAATTAGCTAATTTAGCGAGTGTTTTAGTGGCTCCTACGCCAATTGAAACAGGCATACCTGTACATTGTTTAATACGCTGTTGGAGTTTAAGCATATCTTCAAATGTGGTGTTTTCATCTAAATGTAAAAAAGCTTCATCTATAGAGTAAATTTCTAACTGACTAGTGAAATCATATAGTAAGGACATCACTCTTTGTGACATATCACCGTATAATTCAAAATTAGAAGAAAATACAGTAACCTGGTGTTTGGCACAAAAGTATTTCCACTGGTAGAAAGGAGCACCCATAGGAATATTTAATTGTTTTGCCTCATTAGACCGAGAAATAATACATCCATCATTGTTGGATAAAACAACGACAGGTTTATTTTCTAATCGAGGTTGGAATACTCGCTCACAAGACACAAAGAAATTATTACAATCAATTAAGGCAAGCATGGTTACACCGCATGAATGACATTAGTCACCACACCCCAAATAACAATTTCATTCCCTTCTTTTAGCTTGATGGGCGGATAAGATGGATTTTCAGCAAATAGTATAAATTGGCCATCCATTTCTTTGACTAATCGTTTGACGGTTAATAAGCCATCGATAGCTGCAATCACAATTTTACCATGTGCAGGCGTGAGGCTTTTGTCCACGATTAAAATATCATTTTCATTAATGCCGGCATTAATCATGGAGTCTCCCTGAGCTTTTACTAGAAAAGTGGAAGAAGGGTGTTTAATGAGATATTGATTCAAATCTAGGCTTTCAGCAAATTCGTCAGCTGCTGGGGAGGGGAAGCCTGCACTGACTTTGGATAGGTATAAAGGTAATAGTAAAGGTATTTTACCGTCAGTAAGGGCTTCAATCATACTGATGGGGAGACGAATAGCCTTGGTAGGCTCCGCGTATTTTCCTTGACCTTTTGGCCGACCTGCACCGTTTCTTGCGCCTCCGCTAGGCATGATTTTATTCTCTTTTGGGCTATTTTTTATTAGTATAGCGGATAATTTGAATATTGTACAATATTCAAATGCAGGCTATATTAATTTGATCCCGAATAGCTAGGTGCAGCGACTGGTTTTTCTTCTAATTCTTTCCATAAATCTTGAGCCATTTGGTTTACATCGCTGGATAATTTAATATTAAACAATTGAGGTAATAATTTATAATGACTTAATTGTTTAATAAATCCTCTTGCGTTGTCATTCCGTAAGTAGTGACGTGCATAAGCGTAAAGATGTTCTTTGTGTTTTTCCAGGTTTGTATATTTGCTATTTTGATCTTCACCCGCTTTCATAGACACGCCTATGCGACAGCTTTACATTGATTCTCAAATATCATTGGAGCAATTGAACCAATAGTAGAGTGACGACGAACGCGATTATAGTACACTTCAATATAATGAAAAATACTTTGTTTAGCTTCTTCCCTTGATTGATAACAATAACTACTGACTAATTCTACTTTTAGGGAATGGAAAAAACTTTCAGCAACACCATTATCCCAGCAATTGCCTTTTCGACTCATGCTGCAAATAAAATGATATTTTTTTAATAATTTTTGGTAGTCGATAGAGCAATACTGCTTTAAATGTACTAGCTAGACGATTTACACCTCGTATGTGATGAGCCATATGTTGTGTTGACTTTACTTTCCCAATACCAATACAATCGAGCCCATTTGTTTAAATGGGGTTCGATAACATAATGAATATTATTGACAATGCATTGAAGGGTTCATATATCTGGCTTGAATTCCTCAATGAAAACCACCGTCAAGAGCTAAAAAAACTGAGTGAAGACCCTAATGTATCAACTTATTCGCCTACCCTTAGGCTTGAATTTGACAAATGGTTTAACAAGGCATTAAATCAGGAAAACAGCCAGCATTTATCTTTTGTCGTTCGTACATTGACTGATAATAAAATAGTCGGTTCTACGCGTTTTTATGATATTGAAGCTGAGCATAAGCGATTAGCTATTGGCTATACTTGGTATATCCCGAGTGTATGGGGAACGAAAGTCAATACAGAATGCAAATTATTATTGCTACAGTATGCTTTTGAAGTGATGGGTATGCATAGAATAGCGTTTTTTGTTGACCAAAGAAACGAGCGATCATTAGCCGCTGTGAAAAAATTGGGCGCCACACTGGAAGGTATTTTGCGTAAGGATATTATATTGGATGATGGATATGTGCGTGACACAGTTGTTTTGAGTATTATTGACAGTGAGTGGGAAAGAATTCACAGCCAGCTCAAAGAGAGGTTAGAAACAATCGCCAGGAAACAATAGCTATGCTATGAACATTATTAGAGTAATGGTTAGATTGAGCCAACATCAAGTATTACCAAGTTAGCCCAGATTGCTGTGGTTTTCGCTTAAAGCCAAATCGCTTTGTTTTTTATGCATATCGTACGCCTGAATTATCAGATGTTAGCGAATACAAATCCCAAGATGGTATTTGGGAGAAGACAATCTTATCACCTTAAGTAAAAGATATTGCTGCCTGGTGATGAAAAATGCACACACCAATGATTGGTCATTTTTAAATCAAATGACCTTAGTTCTAACCCACCACATTCTAGAATGTCAACATAGTATTTAACCGAATATTTGTGTAAATTCGCTGTTTACGATTAAGTGTCAGTTTAAGGGAAAGGGTATGTGGTTTAAGCAGTTCCAAATGTTCCAATTAACAGCACCAATTAATTCATCAGCTTCCGTGCTTCACGAAAAATTACAGCCTTTCCGTTTTTCTGAGTGTTTACCTTCTATGCCTGCTAGTATGGGTTGGGTGTCACCTATTGATGAAGACGATGAATTTGCACCACTCACACGTGGCTTGAATGGTTGTATTATGATTTGCCTACAAACAGAAGAAAAGATTTTACCAGGCAGTGTGGTTACTAAAGCACTTAAAGACAAAGTGAAAGCAATTGAATTAGCTGAAGGGCGTAAAGTAAGGCAAAAAGAAAAGTTATCGTTTAAAGATGAGTTGGTGCATACCTTACTGATGCAGGCTTTCACCCGTTTTAATCGTCTATACGGCTATATAGATACACGGCATAATCGCCTCATTATTAATAGCACCAGCCCTAAAAAGATTGAAAGCTTTCTCATGATGCTTAAAAAAGCAGTAGGTGATCAAATTGCAACTTTTGATGTGGTAAAGCCTTCAGCGGTTATGACGCAATGGCTGAAAACCCAAGATTATCCAACTAACTTTTCAATTGAAAGAAATTGTATATTACAAGATCCGAATGAACAGCATCGTATTATTCGTTGTCAGCAGCAGGATTTGCTGGCAGATAGTATCCAAACACTAGTAAAAGACGGTTGTGAAGTAGTGCAAATGGGTATGTGTTGGCAGGATAGAATTAACTTTGTTTTGTCACAGGACTTTTCACTAAAAAGTGTGGGCTATACTGAGGATGATATTGCTGAAATTAAGGATGAATTGGAAACCAAGCAGGAGAAGTTCGATGCAGACTTTATCATGATGATTGAGTCTTTATCCGAATTATTGAATGAATTATTATCTATTTTTGCTAAACAGACGGAAGCAGTTGAACCCCGCTTTGCTGCGGCATAATTGTTAACGGATTTTATGTAATCACAGGGAGTGATGAAAATGTATCAGGTTGGTCACTTTATTAAGGGGCGACAGGTTAGTATTGCGGGTCGCCAGTTTGATATCTATAACCCAGCAGAAGGCAACATAATAGGCCAAATTCATGCAGCTGATAAAACAGTTGTTGATCAGGCTGTTAAGGCAGCTCAGGAAGCGTATCCGGCTTGGATGGCAACTCCGCCTCTACAAAGGGCTAAGATTCTATTTCGTTTTAAAGAGCTACTTGAAGAAAATATTCAAGCATTGGCGGAAATTGTTAACCGCGAACATGGTAAAACAATAGAAGAGGCATTTGGCTCTATCCGCCGAGGTATTGATGTGGTTGATTTTACCTGCGGTATTCCTAATTATCTAAAAGGCAGTTTTAATCCTGATATTGCTGCAAAAGTAGATGCTTATTCTTTATTACAACCGCTAGGTGTTTGTGTTGGTATTACGCCGTTTAATTTCCCAGCAATGATACCATTGTGGATGTTTCCTATGGCGATTGCCTGTGGCAATACCTTTGTTTTAAAGCCCTCAGAAAAAGACCCCTCTTGTGCTTTGCGTATGGTTGAATTATTGCATGAGGCCGGATTGCCTGATGGTGTTGTTAATATTGTTCAAGGTGATAAAGAAACAGTTGATGCATTGATTGAGCATCCTGATGTGAAAGCAGTTAGCTTTGTCGGATCGACCCAAATTGCTGAATATGTTTATGAAACCGCAACTAAGCACCATAAGCGTGTACAAGCATTTGGTGGTGCGAAAAATCATTGTATTGTGATGCCAGATGCGAATTTAGAAGAAGCATCAGAAGCCCTAGTGACAGCAGCATACAATTGTGCTGGTGAGCGATGTATGGCTATTTCAGTTGTTGTAGCTGTTGGTGATCATGTAGCAGATGCCTTAATTGAAAAGATGCAAGCGCGTATTAAAAAAATTAAAATAGGTGCGGGCAATGTTGCAGATGTGGAAATGGGTCCGCTGGTGACCTCTGTGCATCATGAAAAAGTAAAATCTTATGTTCAAGCAGGCAAAGAAGATGGCGCAACCCTGATTCTGGATGGCAGTAACTATCAATCTCAAGAATATCCTAACGGTTTTTTCATGGGGCCTTGTTTATTTGATCATGTTGAGCCAGATATGCGTATTTATAAAGATGAAATTTTTGGACCGGTTTTATCCGTTGTGCGAGTGAATTCATTTGAGGAAGCATTAGAGCTGATCAATAACCATGAATATGGTAATGGAACGGCAATCTTCACCAATGATGGTTATACAGCACGTCAGTTTGTTGATCGGGTACAAGTAGGCATGGTAGGGGTTAATGTGCCCGTACCTGTTCCGGTGGCCTATCATAGTTTTGGCGGCTGGAAGCGTTCTATTTTTGCGGATACTCAAATGTATGGGGCAGATGCAGTAAGATTTTATACTAAGCTCAAGACGGTGACTGAGCGTTGGTATCCGAGGGCGCTAGCATGAATTCAATAGGATTTATTGGTCTCGGTCATATGGGCCGTCCTATGGCTCAGCATTTGGTGGATGCAGGTTATCAGGTATGGGTGTACGATATTGCAGCACCTTTAATGCAAGCATTTCAAGACACGGCAGCGATACAGGCTACTTCGCCAGCTGATTTGGCGAAAGAAGTTGATATCATTATTACCAGTGTACAAACAAGCCAACAAGTTAATGACCTTTGTGTGGGCGAACACGGTTTTTTTGCGCAAGTTAAACCTGGGGCGTTATATATTGATTGTTCATCCATCGATATCGTCACAACGCGTCGTTTACATGAGGTTGCTAAAGAGCATCAGATAGCAATGCTAGATGCACCAGTATCTGGTGGTGTGGCGGGGGCTGCGCAAGCAAGCTTAACCTTCATGGTCGGTGGTTTGAAGGAAAACGTTGAGCGTGCTAAACCCATTTTAGAAAAGATGGGTAAAAAGATTATTCATGCAGGCGAGGCGGGTAATGGCCAGGCAGCAAAAATTTGTAATAACCTTTTGCTGGGCATTTCTATGATAGGTACATCAGAAGCATTTAATTTGGCCCAGTGTTTGGGCTTAGATCCTAAAGTATTTTTTGATATTAGTTCAAATGCCTCAGGTCAATGTTGGTCTATGACTAGCTATTGTCCAGTACCCGGTGTATTAGAGCAGGCTCCATCCAGTCATGAGTATCAGCCTGGGTTTATGGCTAAGATGATGCTTAAAGATTTGTACTTAGGGCAGCATGCTGCGGAATCGGTGCAGGCAGCTATTCCACTAGGAGCAACAGCAACTGAGTTATATCAGTTATATGTCAACCAAGGATTTGGTGAACAAGATTTTTCCGGCATTATTAATTTTATTGCAAAAAAATAATTGGGGAGCAAGATGAAAACCAAACAATTGGGTGACACAAAACTGAAGGTATCTTCTATTGGGTTAGGCTGTATGGGGATGTCTGAATTTTATGGCACAGCCAATGAAGCAGAATCGATAGCAACCTTGCATAAGGCATTGGAATTAGGGGTTAATTTTTTTGATACTGCTGATATGTATGGATCTGGTGCAAACGAAGCATTATTAGCCAAGGCATTTAAAGATCATTGGAACAAATTAATTTTGGCGACCAAGTTTGGGATTATGCGCGATCCTAATAATCCAAGTTTGCGTAAGATAAATGGCCGCCCTGAGTATGTGAAACAAGCATGTGATGCGAGTTTGAAGCGCTTAGGGGTAAATGTGATTGATCTTTATTACATGCATCGTTTAGACAAAGAAGTGCCTATTGAAGAGACCGTGGGCGCCATGACAGATTTAGTGCGTGAGGGTAAAGTGCGCTATCTTGGTTTATGCGAAGTGAGCCCCACCACATTGCGCAAGGCGCATCAAATACATCCTATTACTGCCTTGCAATCAGAGTATTCTTTATGGACTAGGGATCCTGAGCATGAGCTGCTTGCCTTATGTGAAGAGTTAACAATTAGCTTTGTTGCGTATAGTCCTTTAGGCCGGGGATTTTTAACTAATCGTATCACCCAGACA
Organism: uncultured Coxiellaceae bacterium; assembly: GCA_964480845.1. Lineage (GTDB taxonomy): Bacteria > Pseudomonadota > Gammaproteobacteria > DSM-16500 > DSM-16500 > Aquicella. The sequence goes on from CAYZRM010000019.1 coordinate 21,897, forward strand.
GGTGATTTAGAGGCAAGCGATACCAGGTTATTAACACCTAGATTTCAACAGGAAAATATTGAGAAAAATCGTCATTTGGT
>CAYZRM010000019.1:22076-28699 GCA_964480845.1 uncultured Coxiellaceae bacterium
GGTTATTAACACCTAGATTTCAACAGGAAAATATTGAGAAAAATCGTCATTTGGTCGGTCAGTTAGCAGAAATGGCTGCGAGCAAGGGCTGTACACCAGCACAGCTGTCATTAGCTTGGGTGCTGTCTAAGTCCAATGTTGTGCCTATTCCAGGAACTAAGCGAGAAAAATATTTAGAAGAAAATGTACAAGCGACCGATTTGATATTAACAGAAAATGAGATTGCACGTTTAAATGAATTATTTAAGCCAGGAATAGCAGCTGGGGAACGTTTTCCACTCCAAGGTATGATGGCGCTAGATAAGTAGTTGCTTGGCCTGCAAGAGTAGTATGATTTGATTATAAAGCAACTCTTTCAGGCTATAGTTTCTTTCTACCCGGCAGTGCTTTGTCCCATGGCTGTTCTGTTAATGCTTTCTGCAAGTCATTTCTAATATGTTGGATAAATTCACGCTCTTCATCACCAACTAACTCTCTGTGGCTGAGGAAAAATGATAATTTATCCCTAGCTGTGATCGCTTTTTCTAAATGACTATGTTTAGACAATAGTTCACCCGTTGCTAGTTCATGTCTCACCGCATCTGCCGTGCTGCCATTTCCATGTACTGTATAAGGACGGTGTAGAAAATGGATTAAATTTGAAACTTTAGGATTTTTAATATGAGGCACTAATTTCTTGCAAGGTTTTTGTGATACTACGAAAAGGGATAACGCACGAGGCAGCATAGCTTATTCATCCTTAATCAAATAGAGTCGCTCACGCATGATTTTTCGCTGCAATTCCTTATAATGGCTGCTTGTTTGGAATGACTTTGCATATTGAATCACATCTATAATTTGCGATTCGTTAGCTTTATTAAACAGTTCCGGATATTTTTTCTTTAAAGCGATAAGGGTGAGGAGGTCGCCATTTTGGGTGGCGTTTAGTTTCTCGTAATAAAGGGTGATTGCATCGTTTAAAGATATCTCATCTAAAAAGCTCATTGAACTAAATTCCCAACCAGTGGTAAGGCTTATTATAAACAGAAACTAGCTAAATGCTATAGACGGCTGGTGGTGATTTTCCTTTATTGCTTGCACTAGGTATTTTGTGATACTACATAGTTAATCAGGATGATAGGGATGCAGCCAATGAAATATGTGATTAGTCTTAATCAGGTAGATTTACAAAGCGGCAATATAGTTGGCGGAAAAAACGCATCTACTGGCGAGATGATTCAAAATTTGACACGTATAGGTATTAAAGTTCCCCATGGTTATGCTACTACAGTTGAAGCCTATAAAGAGTTTATGGCTCAAGATGGCTTAAGCGATAGGATCGCTGAAGTAGTTGCTAAATTAAAAGTGAATAATGTAGCGGCTTTACAAAAAGCCAGTGCACAAATTCAACGCTGGATTTTAAAAACGCCATTTTCTAAAGAATTCAAAAAAGAAATAGCCTTGGCATATACCAAAATGCGTAAAGTAGCGATTGCCGTTAGATCTTCTGCAACAGCAGAAGATTTAGCAGATGCTTCATTTGCGGGTGCTCAAGAGACCTATCTGAATATCAAAGGCCTAGATAACGTGATGGAGGCAATTAAGCACGTCTATGCCTCTATGTTTACCAGCCGTGCCATTTCTTATAGACATAATAATGGATTTGATCATAACCAAATTAGTATGTCTGTTGGTCTGCAGCCTATGGTGCGTAGCGACAAAGGTGCTAGTGGCGTTATTTTTACCTTAGATACGGAATCTGGTTTTGACAAGGTGATTTTAATTACGGGTTCTTACGGTTTAGGCGAAGCGATCGTGCAGGGTCAAGTCAATCCTGATGAATTTATTGTTTATAAGCCCAATCTTAAAGAAGGTAAATTTGCTATTCTACAGCGTAAACTGGGCGATAAAGCCGTTAAGATGATTTATACCAATGCCAAAAAAGCCAAAAAATCTACTAAGCTAATGAAGGTACCTGCTGTTGATCGCGAGCGCTTTTGTTTAAATGATCATGATATTGAATCATTAGCGTATCAGGCATTGTTAATAGAGCAGCATTATGGTCGTGCAATGGATATTGAGTGGGCTAAGGATGGGGAAGATGGCAAGCTTTATATCGTACAGGCTCGCCCAGAAACAGTAAAAAGCCATGTAGACGCTAATCATGCGATAGAGCATTATTCTTTAATTAAGCGTTCTACTGTGCTCACACAAGGACAAAGCGTTGGTCAGCGTATTGGTTCGGGGGTTGCCAGAGTCATTACGGATCATAGGAAAATGCATCTCATCCAGCCTGGTGATGTATTAGTCACCGATATGACTGATCCCGATTGGGAACCTGTTATGAAGATTGCTTCTGCTATTGTCACTAACCGTGGTGGTCGTACGTGCCATGCTGCCATTATTGCTAGAGAGCTAGGTATACCAGCGGTGGTTGGATGTGGAAACGCCACTCAAGTTATTAAAGCAAATAAACCAGTGACAGTCTCTTGTGCTGAAGGAGAGGTTGGTTATATCTACGATGGGAAACTGCCATTCCATGTAAAGAAAATTTCTGTAAAAGATATGCCTGAGATTGATGTTAGAATATGCATTAATATGGGTAATCCTGAAAAGGCATTTGCAACACAATTTTTACCTAATGGTGGCGTCGGGCTTGCTCGTTTAGAGTTTATTATTAGCAATATTGGCATCCATCCTAATGCAGTTTTGAATTTTGCCAAGTTACCTAAACGTTTACAGCAGCAGATTGCTAAAAAGACATCTGCATATAAAAATCCTGTGGAATACTATGTTGAAAAATTGCGTGAAGGTATTTCTATGCTTTCTGCAGCATTTTATCCTAAGGAGGTTATCTTTAGATTCTCCGATTTTAAATCCAATGAATATGCTAATTTACTAGGTGGAGATATTTTTGAGCCTGAAGAAGAAAATCCCATGATTGGTTTTAGAGGAGCTTCCAGATATCACGATGAAAAATTCCAGCGTTGTTTTGAGTTAGAATGTAAAGCTTTTAAGCGTGTTAGAGAGGAAATGGGGCTAACGAATGCTCAGTTAATGGTGCCATTTGTGAGGACGGTAAAAGAATTAAAAGAAGTGCTAGCGATTATTGAGGCAACTGGTTTAAAACGCGGCAAGAATAATTTAAAAATTTATATGATGTGTGAGATCCCATCTAATGTTGTATTAGCAAAACAATTCTTAAAGTATGTTGATGGCTTTTCTATTGGCTCGAATGATTTAACTCAGCTAACCTTGGGTTTGGATAGAGATTCTAGTTTGGTTGCTAATTTATTTGATGAGCGTAACGAGGCCGTGAAAGTATTACTGCAGCAAGCGATAGAGGCGTGTTTAGATTTAGATAAATATATTGGAATATGTGGTCAGGGCCCTTCTGATCATCCGGATTTTGCTAAATGGTTAATGGGGGCGGGGATTCAATGTATGTCCCTAAATCCAGATACAGTGGTTGAGACTTGGTTGGCGCTTGCGGGTAACTAATTGAATGAGCTAAGAAACTGTGTGATTGAAGCACCCTGGAGAATTGTGTATAATAAGCGCAACTTTAGGGGTGTCGGATAATAAATATGCTAAGCTCACGCAAGAATAATAATATCAATTTGCTGCATGCACTTTCTACACACATGATGACACATCCATTTTTCAAAAAGATACTTAGTGCCATGCGAGATGTGAAACCCCCTCAATTGACACCGTCTCATATTGAGGCATGTAAAGAAGCAATGATGACCCATCGGTTGGAAGCTGAAGAGTTATTCATCATTGCACTGAGAGAGAAGCATTTACCTACGTTAGAAATGTTTCTAAAGGCGGGCTGGGATATTGATCAATCAGTTACGCTTGCTAATAATATTAAAATTCCTCCTTTGATATTGGCATTACAGCTAAAACATGCTTCTATAGCGATGCTCTTCATTAATCAATATCATGCTAAGATAGATATTGTATTTAATCAATGTAGTGCTCTGTATTATGCGGCAGGATGTGATTTAGCATTAGTCAAATTGTTGCTGGAGCGGCATGCATTAATTGACCTTGATAAAGGTGTTCCTGCTTTAGTAAATGCAACTTACTCAGATCAGGTTGAAATTGCCCACTATCTATTAGATAAAGGAGCAGATGTAAACATAGAAAAAACTGAACGAGGAGAAATTTGCTTACCTTTATTATTAGCCATTAGTCATGAAAGAGTAGAGCTTACTAAGCTTCTACTTGAACGTGGTGCTAGAATTAATTCCCTAGTAAAGGAAGAGATAGCTAAAAAAATTAGGTTAGGCAAGATAGATATTGTTGCTGCTGCTTTATTACATGCAAATGAAAATACCTACGAAATAGATGATCCTTATCATCCTTATCAGAGTTTACCTGAAGACCAAGCATTGAAGAATAAATTAATACACCTGTTGATGTCATGTAGGGTGCTTGATATAGAAAGAATGCTTTTATTAAAAAGAAAATCCATGCTAGAAGAGTTTTTTGTCAGTAACCAGATTAAAGATTTTGTAGATTTATTTACTAAGATGTTAATAGATAAATCCAATCCTAATAAACAGCATAAAATACTATACAGTCTAATTTGTAATATCTTTGAGAAGGGATGTTTTTCATCGGACAAGGTAGCTCTATTAAATGAATTAATGCCACTAATGGATAAAGTCATTATTCCCGCAGGGATGTTATCATTATTGAATATTAGCGTCATATATGGTAACGAGATGGTGACCAAATATTTACTGGAAAATGGCCATGATCCCAATCAACTATTGACTTTTAATGAAGTTTCCTTGCCTTTAACATGGTATGCAGTTAGTTTGCAGAATGAAAATATTGCTATGAATATATTAAACATGTTAATTAAATCTGGCGCAGATATTAATAGTGTTAGCGGTTTTGGTAAATCAGTCTTATTTGAGGCGGTTAAATCTGGTTCAATTTCTATTTTGAATTTTCTTATTCAGAGCGGTAGCAATATTTATTTAAGAGATGTGTATGGATTTACCGCTTTAGATTATCTTATTCCTGCAAGAAGTGATGTGAGTTTTTTAGAGGCATATTTTTCCCATACAGAATCTGATGTAAGTAGGTTTTTTGCTAGCATTGAATGGGCTGCCAAGTGTAAAAAATATAGTTTTGTATCATGGTTACTTTGCAAGTTAGCGGGTAAAAAGTTTGATGAAAAAAAATCATCTGATCAATTAAGTGTATGTGATAATTATATTGTTAGTTTAATTTTATCAGGCGCTTCCTTGGAGGAAATAAGGCCGATCTTAGAATGGGTAAGCCAAGATTATATAGATGCAAGTTTTATGCATAGACTAACGGAATGCATTATTTTAATTGAAAATAAATTTATCTTGTCACCCTTATCAAAGGCTGCCCTAGAAATATTAATTGATTTAAGGTTTTTATTAAGAAATGCAAGTGTTGATAGCCTCCAATCAATACTTGTATTTCTATCGAAATGCGATTTTATAAGAGATAATTCAGAGAAAGTAGAGAATGTAGCGAATATTTTATTGCTGATCTTTGCCGAACATGTCATTTCATCCCTTAGTGATTTATGCGAATCTGCGATGGGGGAGAAAGATGGTGATGATTTACATAAAATAAATAACAGGATTAACCTATCAATTGAATTGGCTAATAAATTGGTTGGTTTAGTTGATTACTTTTCTCAGGCATTTTATGTTGGTAAGTATGAGACTAATTTATATAGAAACATAAGCTCAGCTTTAATTTTGCTGCACGAGTATAGGCAATCTGTAGAAACAAAGATCGATAAACTAGAAAAGCAAAAAATTGCTATGATTCAGCAAGCTGAAACATGGCAGATGAGAGAAAAAAAACGTTTATTAGATTTGGAATTGGCTAGGCTGAAAGCAGAAAAAGTGCAAGAAATGGATCTTAGAAGAAATGAGCAGTCTAGGCGTGATAGAGATCAATGGGAGAAATCCAATGGCTACATTCAACTAGACAAGAAGAAATCTGCGAAATATTGTACATCAGACTTTTTTTCTAGGGATCAAGCTGTTCAAACAGTCAAGCTGACTAGTGATGTTTTGGCAGCCTTTGAATTATTGTCTGCTATTCAAGGTGAGGCTTACTTAGTAGGCGGAGCAGTATTAGGCTTGTTAACAGGTTCCTCGTTGGATACCGCAGATATCGACATGGTAGCAACCACTTCTTCTTCAGTATTAACAGGAGCTGGTTTTTATAAAAGCCAGCATGTTGATGGCTTGCATACTTATAAAAATCAAGGCGTGCATATAGACCTTGTTGCTAGAGATGCTCATCGAAAGAAATGGAAATCAGTCGATGTAAGGTCTCGTGATTTTACTATTTGCCAGCTTTACTGTGATTCTCAAGGAAGGATTTATGATCCTACTGGCCGTGGTTTTGATGATTTTAAGCAGAAGAGATTAAGTATGGGGCGGCGTGATGCTGTACAGTCTTGCCAGCGCGATCCTGTCCGTATATTACGCGCCATTAAATATATTGGCCGTGGATACCGGCCTGATGAAGGTATGATAAAAGCATTTGAAGCTACTGCGTCTTCTAACTTCTTAGTGGAGCATAGAGAGCGTTTATATGGTTATACTCGGTACTATCTGCGACATTATGAC
>CAYZRM010000020.1:0-28304 GCA_964480845.1 uncultured Coxiellaceae bacterium
TGCCGACGCGCAGAATCGAACTGCGGACCTACTGATTACGAATCAGTTGCTCTACCAACTGAGCTACGTCGGCTTTTAGGATATGAAGCAAGGGGAGTATAATGAAAAAATGCAGGGACTGCTAGATTGTTTTCACGCTATCTCTTTCTTTTATCTAAAGATTGATCAGCTTTAGCTCAGGCGCGTCTTAGATTAGCCCAAATGGCAAACATGCTAAGACCCAGAACGAGAATAAAGCCAAGACAAACAATAGGCCAACTCACCATGGCCAGCACAGCTGACATCCCCAACCCACTAAAATGATTCTGGTAGATTAAACTTAAGATACTAATGGTCACCACCACCATAAAAATAGGCCGTATCATCCTGGCACCATTTCTAATGGCTAAATACGCCCCCAATCGACCACCCAATAGCTGGCCAACTGCCATACACAAACCAATACGATAGTCGATGTTCCCACCTATCGCAAAGCAAGCTAATGCAATGATATTACTCTTTAAGTTAAATACTTTGGTATAAGCTGCTGCTTTTGTCAGGTTATATCCTAGAAAAAAGATCAGCGAAAATACCCAAAATGATCCTGTTGCAGGACCAAAAAAACCATCGTAGAAACCTAAGCCGGCACCAAAAATCATATAAAAATAATGCTCAGATAAACGTGGCTTCCTATCCTCTAACCCCAACCTGGGCGATAAAATGGTATAAAAGAAAATCAGAATCAATAATACCGGGATAAGCTGTTTCAGGAAGGCACTACTCATTAATTGGCTAGCCACTGATCCTAAAACTGTCCCGACCACCCCAAAAGCTAAGCCTTGATAAACCATCTTCATGTTAAACAACCTAGCCTTGTAATAGCTATAAGTTGCAACCATTGTGCCTACGGTACTCTGTAACTTATTCGTACCCAGGGCAATATGTGGCGGAACGCCTAAACTAAGCAGAACTGGCAGGGATATCAGACCGCCACCCCCAGCAATTGCATCAATTGTGCCAGCCATGAGGCCAGTAAAAAACAAGATGATTAACATGACACGAAGCATAGCACCTGATCTGAATATTAACAATAAAATCCAGGTTGCCTAAACTATGCATTAGGTATACATTACGCCCTTCTCGCACACACCCCATACCCCCAAAACCTAATACGGATAATTATGCTGAATACACCCCTATCAGCAGATGACTTACCTGGTTTAATAGGCCACCTCTATCGTGATGGATTAATCAACTTAATAGATGCCCATGCTGCTATCACGACAAAACAGCCTAGCAAACCATTACATCTGCTTAAAAACAATGTCATAACCAATGAAACCTTACTTTGCTATTGCAAAGAAAAGTTTGCATTGCCATTTATTGATTTAAATCATCATGAAATAACATTTCTAGACATGATCAAACCTGAATTAGTACAACGATATCGGGCATTACCACTTAAACTCATCGATCAAACTATCCATCTAGGCATTACCGACCCAACTGATCATTCTGCTATCTCTGCTATCAGCTTCGATACTGGCAAACGTATCAAACCATTCTTAATTGATGCATTACAATTAGAAAATATTATTGATATACATTTTCAAAAAAACATACTCTACCAGCAAGTAACACGCAAAATAACAACAATTGAAGAGCCAGCGAATTTATTAGTGAATGACGATGAACCGATTATTGAATTGGCAAATAACCTGATTTCAGATGCCATCAAAAAAAATAGTTCTGATATCCACATAGAGCCACAAAACCAAGACTGCCGCATACGATTTAGATGCGATGGATTACTCACTGATATCACTAGTCTGCCATCAGCCATTGCTATTCGCCTAATTACGCGCTTCAAAGTCATGGCTGAATTAAATATTGCGGAAAAACGCCTACCTCAAGATGGCCGTATCACAATCACACATCCACCCATTGATATACGAATTAGCACCTGCCCTACCATCCATGGTGAAAAAATAGTATTACGCTTGCTTCATCAAACCATCCCCTTAACACTAGATGAACTAGGATTAACAGCCACTCAGAAAGCGATTTTTATCAGCAAGCTACATCAGCCATCCGGTTTGATTCTCGTCACGGGCCCAACGGGTAGCGGCAAAACAGCTACGCTATATGCAGCACTTCAATATCTCAATCACGCCGAAAGGAATATTTCTTCAGTTGAAGACCCGGTTGAAATAAAGTTAGATGGCATTAACCAGGTACAAGTCAATGCCAAAATTGGCTTGGATTTCTCGCATGTACTCAGAAATTTTTTACGCCAAGATCCCGATATTTTAATGATAGGTGAAATCCGAGATAAAGAAACAGCAGAAATCGCCATGCAAGCTGCTCAAACAGGCCACCTGGTATTAGCCACCCTACATACCAATAGTGCAATAGCAACCATACACCGCTTAAAAACCTTAGGCATCAATATAGATGAATGGATTAGCTCAATCATTCTCATTATTTCCCAACGTCTTCTTAGAAAATATCCACCACCAGGCCGTATCGGTATTTTTGAGCTACTAACCAATAATGCTCACCATACTATCAGCGATTTATTGAAACATGCCCAACAAAGTGACTCCCTCTGGGACGTAGGACTAGAAAAAGTCAGGGCAAATCTGACCACTGAAAACGAACTGATACGTATATTAGGCGAACCCAATGTCTCGACTGCTACGACTATTTAACATTAAGAAAAATATCTCATTAGTGGATATTGTCTTTTTCTTTCGCCAACTAGCCACCCTTATTCAAGCAGATGTACCTATTATTAAAAGCTTAGAAACACTAGAAAAATCACAAACCAAGCCAGCACTCTATTTGTTATTATTAAATCTACGTAAAGATCTTTTAGCAGGCAATAATTTATTTGCAAGCTTTTCTAATCGCCCTATTTTTAACCCCCTCACCTGCCACCTACTAAAACTAGGTGAACAAACAGGCAATCTCGCAATGATTATCCATATGATTGCCGACCAGTATGAAAGACGACTTAAACAGCAACAAATGATAAAGCAGGCTTTATTTTATCCTAGCGTGGTTGGTATGGTTGCACTGGGCATGACATGGCTAATGTTAATATGGATTGTTCCTAAATTTGCTGAACTTTATGCCGACATGACCACCACACTGCCACTCCTCACTCGCTGCTTATTTTCTTTGTCCACTATTAGTCAATATCTCTCTTGGTTAGCTATTCCCATTATCCTAGTAGCGTATTGTTTTAAACATAAGCTTGCACCTCTATACAATAAAGCATTAAAACTGCCATTGTTTAAACGGATAATAAAACAAACACAGTTAGCTCAATTTACTAGACAATTAGCTATTGGCTTTGCTGCTGGATTACCTATTACAGAATCGCTAATACTAGCAACAAATGCTACTACTCACACTCGCAATAAGCGCCTTTTTGCATTACTGCACAACCAAGTACATGCCGGCCTCTCATTAAGTAAGAGCATGGCCCAACACGATTTCTTCCCAACCATGCTGTTACAAATGGTAAAGATAGGTGAAGAATCTGGCCAACTAGATATCATGTTGCATCAAGCAGCGGATTTTTTAGAAGCTGACATTGCACAATGGATGAAACGCTTTAACCAGCTATTGGAACCCTTGATTATGCTAGTCCTTGGTGTTTTAATCGGTGGATTAGTCATCGGAATGTATTTACCAATCTTTAACCTGGGAAGCACACTTTAGCCATGGATATCTTGCCATTTTTCACGACCAATCCAGATGTATTTATTGCTGTGGTTGCCGTTTTTTCACTTTTCATCGGCAGCTTCTTAAATGTTGTCATTTACCGCTTGCCTCATATGTTAGATCAGCGCTGGAGTGAGGAATGCCGTTTATATCTAGGTTTAAAGCCACATACAGACGAGGAACGATTTAACCTATGGCTACCCTTTTCCCATTGCCCTCAATGCAAAAAATCAATACGTCCCTGGCATAACATTCCCATCTTGAGCTATCTCTTACTGAGGGGTCACTGTGCATACTGCAAAGCATCCATTTCACTACGCTACCCTTTAGTTGAAGCACTCACTTGCTTAGCCTCGATTTACGTTGCTTGGAAATTTGGCATCGAATGGCAAACACTCGCCGCACTGGGTTTCACTTGGATAAGTATTTGCCTGGTTTTTATTGATCTAGATCATCATCTACTACCTGACCAACTCACACTATCTCTCTTATGGCTAGGCTTATTCTGCAGCCTTTTTAATCTATTCACGAACACACATGATGCCATTCTTGGTGCAATTGCTGGCTATTTCATTTTTGCATTCACACAATGGATATTTGAATGGGCCACCGGCAAAATAGGCATGGGGCAAGGCGATGTGAAATACCTAGCTGCACTAGGTGCTTTTCTAGGCTGGGAAATGCTCCCCTTCGTCATTCTACTAGCCTCGCTTACTGGCATTTTATTCTCACTCATACAAATGACTGTTAAACGCCATTTCAAGAGCACTCCTCTACCATTTGGACCCTATCTTGCTCTTGCAGGCTGGATAGCACTGATTTGGGGTAAGGAAATCATGCAAATCTACTTAGAGTGGGCCTGGTAATCATGCTAGTAATAGGCTTAACAGGCGGGATAGGCTCAGGCAAAACAACCGTAGCCAACCTATTTGCTAAATATGGTGTGCCCATTATTGATGCAGATGTGATTGCTAGGGACGTGATTGCTCCTGGTCAACCTGCTTTACTAGATGTGATAGACCACTTTGCACAACCGCTATTGCAAGATGATGGCAGTATTAATCGGCATAAATTGAGAGAAATCGTCTTTACGCACCCAGAAGAAAGAGTTTGGTTAGAAAATTTACTCCACCCTTTAATCCGTGATGAGATTGCCCGCCAGGTAAAAGCTGTTGACCACCCATACTGCATCGTGGTGATCCCTTTACTCTTGGAATCAAAATACCCATATACTTTTATTGACCGCATCTTAATAATTGATACCATACCGCAACTACAGATAGCGCGAGCAGCCGAGCGTGATGGTAAACACCCAGACAGCATACAAGCCATCATGGATACTCAAATTAACCGTCAAGATCGCCTAACTCAAGCACATGACATTATTATTAACGATGGCGATCTAAAAGAATTAGAACAAAAGGTGGCTGAACAGCATAAAATATACTCAAAAATGAACAAATAATATTATTTCAAACTTAATACAATAAATAGTGTTAAATTAATGCAAGTAGCTGTCTATTTTCAAATCAGATTGTGTTATGATTGCGTAGAACAGTCCAACATGCGGTAGCAGGATGATGAAAGAACCAATTATTTATGAACAGCCATTAAACGAAGTCATACGCGTTTGCTTGCGGCTTGAACAATTGTTTCTGCAATTAGACTATCAGCTAAGCGACCTTTCTGAACTAGGGACTCGCAGCCTCATCACGATTATCATTAATATACTGCAACTATTAGACAGACCCGATTTAAAAGCCAAACTTGCTAAAGAAATTAGCCACCAACTTATCTATCTGCGTCGTTATGGCAATTCGCCTGGCATTGATGCGCAAAAATTAAGCGACCTTACCGTGCGCCTAGAAACATTAGCTAGCAGCTTAATTGAAAGCAGCGGTAAAATTGGCCACCGTTTACGCGATATCGAATTACTAAATACATTACGCATGCACTTAGCCAGCCCTGGTGGCGGTTGCAGCTTTGATATCCCCATGTTCCATTACTGGTTAAAGCAACCGGTTGAAGTTCGCAAAGCATCTATTGTGGATTGGTTAAGTGACTTTAACGAAATTCGTGAAGGAGTAACGCTGGTACTGGATATTGTACGGAATAATGGAAAATCGCTAGAAAAAAATGCGATACACGGCTTTTATCAAGAACTATTAGATCCCCAATCTAATTTGCGCATGATACGCATCAGCATTGCCGCTGATTCTCATGCTTTTCCCGAAACCAGTGTGGGTAGACACTTCTTAAGTGTACGCTTTTTTACTCCCAACATTTACCAACGTGCTGAACAGTTTACGGGTAATCTTCCCTTTTTGATTACTTATTCCTAAGAGAACATCATGACAAATAAAAAACAAATTCATTGCCCAACATGTGGGAAAGCCGATACATGGACCACTGAAAATACAGCTAAACCTTTTTGCTCTGAACGTTGCAAGCTAATTGACTTAGGGGCTTGGGCAGATGAGAAATTCAAAGTACCTGGAGAGCCAGCTAATTCTAGTGAACTGCCAGATGGGAATAAGAACGAAGAGTAAGTATAGCCCGCATGCAATGCGGGGCTTTTTGCAATATACGCCAACAGCAGCCCCGTTACATTTGTTACTTAATTAATATTACCCCCACAGGATTGCCATGATTAATTTACAACTTGCCACCAAGCGTTACTTATCTAATTACACTGGTTTACCAACCGCCTGTTGGCAAGGCATCATGCTAGGCTTTTTAAATGCCATCTCAATTGGTGTTTGCTTTTTCATGTCGCTTTATTTTATTGATACCTTGCATATTAGTGTCGCAACGACAGGGTTTTTAATATCAGCGTACGGAGTTGGTATGACTTTTGGAGGAATTCTTGGAGGGAAATTGTCAGATCTTTTATCTCCAAAAATTGTATCTATTGTTAGTGTGCTACTACAAAGTTTAACGTTCTTTTTGCTAACTAAACTAAACAGCCCTGCTTTTTTAATGATTACTTTGTTTATGTCTGGGCTGGCGGCATATGGGTTTAAAACGGCCAATAATACTAGGCTATTTGATCAGTGCTCGCATCAACCGGAGTTAAGACTAAAAACAATTAGTGTTCTATATGCTTTTGGCAATTTAGGGCTGGGAATATCAGGAATTCTGATTGGATTGCTGGGTAGTTATGGGCTTGAAAATATCTTTTATCTTTCTAGTTTTTTGTTATGTATGTCGGGTTGTTACTTACTAGTTATAAAAGACTCGGCTGGGCCAGATAAAAAAGTGATGCCAGGAAATTTAAATAATGATCTCAGCAATACACCTCGCAATGGAAATAAAAAGATTGTGTATTTAATTTTAGGGTGCGTGTTTTTGATTGGCTTGATCATTGCGCAACTTAGCACTACGTACCCGCTTTATGTTCAAAATAAATATCCAGAATTCGGCTTGAAAGCAGTCAGTATATTATTTTTGTTAGATTCTGCTTTGATTGTTGCGCTTCAAGCACCTATTAGTAATCTTATTAAACAATATAACAAGATACTAGTGATTGGATCTGGTGCACTTGCGATGGGCTTAGGTATGTTATTGCTCAATTTTTCCTTTGTCTTTTTATTGGCGATTCTTTCTTGCGTGATATGGACAGTAGGAGAAATGTTGTTTATATCAACGGCACAGGTTGTTTGTTATGAACAGGGCGACATCAAGAAAAAAGGGCAAAATCTTGGCATGTTTCAATCAGTTTTCGCACTCAGTATTATCATTGGCCCCATACTAGGTGGCAGCTTGTATCAACATGTTAGTGGAGATGCTGTGTGGTACGTGAGCGGCTTGATTGGGGTTGTTTGCTTTTTAGGGTGTTTCCTTTATAAGAAATATGATTGATATTAGGCAGCCTGGAAGAGCTAAGCTCGCTACCGTCATTACGAGCATAGCCCAGATTTACATACCAGCTACAAGATCTGCGCCAAGATCGCTTCAGCGGCTAACTGGCCGGAGGGCATTTTTAACATTTTATGCAACTCCAGATAACGCTGTTTTAACGCCCTCACTTTTTCTGGATAATCTATATAATCTTTCAAGTGAGCAGCAATTGCATCAGGTGTTGCAGCATCTTGAATCAACTCAGGAACCAGCAACTCATTAGCTAATAAATTTGGTAAACCTGCATAAGGTGTTTTAACTAAGTATTTTGCTAATTGATAGGTAAAGCGCGACATTTTGTAGGCAATGACCATGGGCTGTTTATACAGCATCGTTTCTAAGGTGGCTGTGCCTGATGTCACCACAACCGCATCAGCAGCAGTTAATACTTCTTGCGAGCGACGCTTAAAAAATTGTATCGGTAATTCGGGCGTGTATTGCTGAAAAGCGGCGTAAAATTCTTGATAACGTAGCTCATTTATTTGCGAGGTAATGAAACGTAAATTTGGTTTTTGCATCCACAGCTTTTGCGCAGCTAACAAAAATGGTTCGGCCATATGGCGAATTTCTTGCTTACGACTGCCAGGCATTAGCGCAATGTATGTGACATCAGCCTCCAGTGCTAATGATTTTCTAGCAACTAACTTATCAGGTTCGAGTGGAATTTTCTCAGCTAAGGGATGTCCCACATATTTAACCGGTACCGCATGCTTTTCATAAAAAGCTGCTTCAAACGGTAGCAACGTCAGCATCAAATCAACTGCTTTTTTAATTTTATGAATACGGTTTTGTCGCCATGCCCACACACTAGGGCTGACGTAATGCACCACTTTGATACCTGCTTCACGTAGTTTTAACTCTAGGCCAATATTAAAATCTGGCGCATCGATACCGATAAAGACATCAGGTTTGTTTTCAATAAAATGCTGGTATAAATCACGGCGTAATTTGAGTAGATCAGGAAGGCGCTTGAGTGGCTCAATAAAACCCATCACATTGAGGCGTTCAATATCAAATAAACTCTTAAAACCTGCTGCCTGCATTGCAGGGCCACCCATCCCTTCTACTTCTAAATCGGGATAAGCCTTGCGTAAGGCTTGTATCAGCTGAGCACCCAGCAAGTCACCAGATGCTTCACCAGCTAAAATAGCTATTTTCAACGGACGATTCCCGCTTCAGAGGCTGCAATGAATTGCATCATTTGCAATACTTCGGGTGTATTCATTTTTTGCAATTCATCAACCGCCTGCTCAACAGTTAAACCATTACGATAAATGACTTTATAAGCGCGCTTTAGCTCAAGCATGGTATCACTAGAGAAACCTTTACGCTGCAAACCAACCGTGTTTAAACCGTAAGGCTTAGCGTAATGACCGGAAACTTTGACATAAGGTGGCACGTCCTTAATGACCACTGAATTGGTCGCA
Source organism: uncultured Coxiellaceae bacterium (assembly GCA_964480845.1). Taxonomy (GTDB): domain Bacteria; phylum Pseudomonadota; class Gammaproteobacteria; order DSM-16500; family DSM-16500; genus Aquicella. The sequence continues at coordinate 9,039 of CAYZRM010000020.1, forward strand.
ATAAAACTATGTGAACCCACATGACAAAATTGGAATACGCCAGAAAAACCGCCAAAGGTGACGCCATCTGCCACCACAACGTGGCCGGCAAGCGAGGCATTGTTTGCAAAAATATTACCATTTCCCACAATACAATCATGAGCAATATGGACGTAAGCCATGAATAAATTGTCATTACCAATTTTAGTTAACGAGTTATCATGACCCGTACCTCTATGAATCGTACAAAATTCACGGATAGAATTTCTATCCCCAATTTCTAAATACGTTTTTTCGCCAAAAAATTTCAAATCTTGCGGCATTTCACCAACTGATGAGAATTGAAAAATTTTATTATCACGGCCTATCACCGTTGGCCCCTGGATAACAACGTGTGGACCTATCCATGTACCCTCGCCTATCTCCACATCCGGCCCGATGATGGAGTAAGGGCCAATGCTAACGTTATCAGCGATTTTTGCTGATGGGTCGATTATTGCGGTTTCATGAATCACGGCGAACCTCTACTCTATTATGAACTTTTAGATGCACTAAGGAATTCTGCGGAACAAGCTAACTCATCTCCTACGTACGCAAAACCTTCTAGCTTCCAAATATCACGTTTAGCACGCAATACTTTTACTTCTAAGCGTAATTGATCACCCGGCTCAACAACGCGGCGAAAGCGAGCGTTATCGATAGCCGCGAAATACAATAATACGCCATCACTAGGCTTAGTATTGGTGGTTTTGTATGCCAAAATGCCGCCAGCTTGTGCCATCGCTTCTAGCATTAAAACACCGGGCATCACAGGACGACCTGGAAAATGACCATTAAAAAAAGGTTCGTTCATGGTGACATTTTTAATTGCTACTAATGACTTACCTAGTTCCATTTCTATGACTCTATCAATCAGCAAGAAAGGATAACGATGTGGTAAATACTCTAATACTTCGTGGATGTCCATCACGTGTGTCATGATTTGCTTCTCTCTGTTAACTCTTTGATAGTCGCTTCTAATGTTTTTACTTTATCCATTAAATTACCTAAACGGTGAAACCTAGCATTATTTTTACGGAATTCGTCGTTAGGCACCGCACCGACAACGCCGGAAGAATAAACACCCGGATTCGTAATCGATTTTGAAACTGAGGTCATGCCTGTCACCATTACTTTATCGGCAATCGTGAGATGACCAGCAATACAAGTGGCACCGCCTATCATGCAATGTTTACCTATCGTTGAACTGCCAGCAATGGCGACGCAGCCTGCCACAATGGTATGCGCACCAATTTTAACATTGTGTCCAACCTGGATGAGGTTATCTAACTTAACACCCTCTTCTATAATCGTATCTTCTAACGCACCTCTGTCGATAGTGGTATTCGCACCGATGTCTACATCGTCACCAATGGTGACACCGCCTAGCTGAGGTACTTTATACCAAGCACCTTTTTGATTAGCGAAACCAAAACCATCGCCACCAATGACCGCTCCACTCATAATATGAGATCGTTTACCAATGCTCACATGATGATAAATCGTGACGTGTGCATCAAGCTCTGCTTGTTCATCTATGGTAGAAAAATCACCAATCGTTGTCCCAGCACCGATGACCACATTTTCTTTAATCGTGACATGGTTACCAATGACGCAATTTGCGCCTATGCTTGCTGTTTCTGCGATATGGGTATTATCGCCAATCACGGCAGATGGATGTACCCCCACAGGGCTCGCCATTTTAGCATCAAAGAAACGAGCAACTTGAGAATAGGTATAGTAAGGGTTGGCGCTAATAATAGCGGTAACGGGGCAATCTTCAGCTTCTGCTGGGGATAAGATAACAGCTGAAGCTTCTGTATTCGCTAGGTGCTTTTTATACAGGGAATTAGTTAAAAAAGTTACATGGCCCGGTGCTGATTGCTGGATGGCAGAAATACCCGTGATACGGCAGTTAGGATCACCTTTGATAGTGACGTCTAAACCTTTCGTTAAATCTGCGATGGTGAAGTCATGTTTAGTTTGTTTCATACATGTTTTCTCATGTTGTCTAGTTATCTAGTTTTTTAGTATTTATTACTTTTAGTACAACCGCCGCCGTCATTGCGAGCGTAGCGAAGCAATCCATGGTGGGTGCCCACATGCTATATGGATTGCTTCGCTACGCTCGCAATGACGGTAGTAGTAACGCTAACATTAATAAACACTATTTCTAAAATGCATCTCCCCCAATAATGGGGGAGATAGTCATTTTATATGAATAGCCCGTGAGGTGCTATTTTTTGTCGTTAAATTGCTTAGCAACATCTTTAGTGATGTCATTGCCATCAGCGGCGAAAATAACCGCTTGTGAATCAAGTACTAAGGTGTAACCTTGTGCTTTAGCAATACCGGTTACAATACCGTTTAAATCACCCAGAATACTTTGCATAATTTTATTTTGCTCTTTTTGCAAATCTTGTTGGTAAGCAACTACTTTCTTAACCAACTCAGAACGGTCATTTGCAATTTTCTTCTGCATAGCATCTTTGTCTTTTTGACTCATGGTGGTTGAGTCTTTTTTGAACTTATCTAAAGCATCTTGCAATGTTTTTTGCTCGTCATTAATCTTGGTTTGACGTGCTTTAAAGTCGTTCTCTAATTTTTTGCTTTGATCAGCAACACGTGGGGATTGTTGTAGTACTTGTTGTACGTTAACAACAGCTACTTTCATGTCAGCTGCTTGGCAAACCTGAACACCTGCTGCAAATAAAACTACGCTAGCTAATAAACCTAATTTTTTAACGATTTTCATGTTGCTCTCCAAATTAAATGTAAACTTGTTTCCCTAAATCAACAATCATGCTACCACAGTAAAGCCTATCATATCACATAGTTACAACAGACTTAAGCTTCTGCCACTTTTATCAGAAATTTGCTCCCATAGCAAACTGGAAAGTTTCCCTTTCATCATGGCGCTGTCTATTAATAGGCTGTGCCAAACTCAACTGAACCGGCCCGAATGGTGTTAACCAATCAGCCTCAATACCCACAGAATAACGCAATGGGCCAGAATCCGTACTTTGGCCACCAAAACGCCTATTTTTACCGCTAGTGGAGTACACATTACCACCATCAAAGAAGATACTGGTTCTTAAATCATCAGATAGATAATTTGGGAATATCAGTGCAACACTGGCATCAACTAATGCATTACCGCCATAAGGACTATAATTAGAGTCTCTAGGACCTAAACTATTACCTTGATAGCCTCTAACGGAATCAATACCACCAGAATAGTAATTTTTAAAGAATGGGAAAATGTCAGCGCCACTAAATCCTGAACCGTAACCTAAATTACCCTTTGTTAGGATAATGAATTGATCACTCAAGGGCTGGTATATACGGGTAAAATAATTAAATGCATAGTAAGAGACCCCGCCTTTAGAGACAGGCAAGTAGGCATCTAGTAACAAGCTATGTAATCCACCCCGAGTAGGGAACATCGCTTTATCACGGCTATCACGCGTAAAACCAAGCTTGAAATCTGCCTGTTGATAATGCGTACCATGTTGCGTGATATAGTCATTTACCTGGTTAGATAAGCCGGTATTAGACGCATTTTGCGGTGAAATCTTAATTAACTCATTCTGATAAGAGGCGCCAACTTGAATACGGTTAAATACACCAGGCTCATTGCCAACCGGAATACCAAATAAAATGCCAGCATTATATTCCGCAGTGGTATAGCCACCTGTCACACCTGTTGCTTTAGGGTCTGTTTTGGCAATAGACATACTTAAACTACGACTAATACCGTCAACAGTATAGTAAGGATCGGTATAATCAATCGCGTACATTTGTTGGAACTTACTACGCGATAGATTAATGCCAAAATTATTACCCGTACCAAAGAAATTCTTTTGCGTTAAACCGGCACCAACAACCGCACCATTAATCTGGGAATATCCAAGACGGAAAGATGCTTGAGCAGAATTATCCTCTTTCACCTTATAGTTAACATCAATCACATCACTTGTATCATCCCCAGACTCATTCCTCGCAGGATGGACAGACATGTCAGCTTCTTTAATGAAAGGCAGCATTAATAAACGATGCTTGGACGTTTCTAATTGCTTGGTAGAAACAGGTGCTGCTTCCATTTGCTCTATTTCACGACGCAATACTGCATCATTAGTATGATGATTATCAGAGAAAGTAATATGGCGAACATATGCACGCTTACCAAGCTTGACCTCAAACGTCAAAAATACTTTTTTGGTTTTGTCATTAATCTGCGGGCGCAAGCTCACCGTAGCGAACATATAACCTTTTTCACCCAAGAAGGTCGTGATAGCCTTCTGTGAGTCCAGCACAGCTTGGCGCGAGAATGTATCCCCTTTATGCACTTTAATTAAGTGCTCATACTCTTCTTTTGGATAAATTAACTTGCCCGTTAAATCATAGCCAGAAACAGTGTATTGCTCACCTTCATCCACCACAATATTGATATAGACTGACTTTCTGTCAGGTGTTACCTCGGCTTGTGAAGACTTCACCTCAAAACGCAAATAGCCATGATCTAAGTAGTAACCGCGCAGCTTATCTAAACTTGCTTCCAAACGCTCTTCTGAATAGCGGTCACTTTGGGTAACAATGCTCCAGATATTAGTGGTTGCAACATCCATCTGTTTAACAAGCGTGCTATCATCAAAAACATGATTACCAATAATCGTGATACGCTTAACCTTAGAAACCAAGCCTTCAGAAATATCAATATTTACTTGTATACGATTACGTGACATAGGCTTAGTCGTGATATCAACGCGCGCATTGTAACGACCTAATTGATAGTACTGGTTCAATAAACTTTGTTTAATTCTTTCCAATACAACAGGGTTATAAACACGGCCGTCTGCGATATCTAAAGAATTGAGTACTGTGGTCAATTTATCCGTTGGAATAACAGAATTGCCTTTTATCTTAAGCTGCCCAATGGTTGGACGCTCTACTACACTAATCACCAAGGTACTACCTTCACGCGATAAGGCAATATGGTCAAAAAAAACCAGTCTTGTATAAAGCACGCACGATGGAGGCTGTGTCATCTGATCGTAGCGTTTGACCACGCTTAATAGGTAAATAGCTTTCAACGGTTGCAGGCGTTACACGCTGCAAACCTTGAACTTCAATTTTGCGAACAACAAAGGATTGTTGTGCATAGGCGCCGCTAGTTGTTAGGGCGAGGGAAAGCAATAGTGTCCGTGCTAATTTTTTCATCATAACTTACGCAATCATTGCAAATATTAGAAGGCGCAATTATCTGGGCTTTCTGCATTAAAATCCAGCAAAATAGGCAAGATTTTAAAAAGATGTGCAGATTTTCTGCTAAGCCCAGATAAAAAACGGTTACGTTAGATAGATATTCAGCAACAAAGCACCAAAAACAAAAATAGGCGCAGCCGCTGTTAAGCTATCAATTCTGTCCAGCAAACCACCATGACCCGGTAACAATTTACCAGAATCTTTTAACCCTGCTTGGCGCTTTAAAGCGCTTTCAAACAAATCGCCTAATACAGAAAATAAAACCGTCACCATAGAAAGCGCAATGGCCGAGGGCCATGCTGTCAGTGGACGCTGAGTGATGACTAACACCAACATAGCAATCAAAGCAGTACAAGCCAACGCACCAGCAAGACCTTCTACACTTTTACCTGGGCTCACCAAAGGCGCAAGCTTATGCTTACCCCACGCTCTACCGGCAAAATAAGCAGCTGAATCTGCGCCCCAAATCAACACAAATAAAAATAGTAATTTGTAAACACCATATTCATGTGCGCGAATATAATTAATCGCTACCCAGCAAGGAATTAACACACAAAAGCCCATGATACCGCGGATAAAGGCACCTCTGCCCCAGATGACAGCGCTTTTAGGATATGTGCAGACCAATAACAAGGCCACCAGCCACCAGCCCGTAGCAATCGCCAAAAGCGTAGGCACGATGATATAAAATCCCGATAAAAGCATCAGTACCAACATCGCCAATAGCATTGCAAGCAGATAACCCACTCTCGCAAGCGTTGAACGCATCTCCATCAAGCTTGACCACTCCCAAGCAGCTCCCAAAATGGCGAATGTGGTGAAATAGAGAAAAGCTTGTGGCTGCATGAAAAACAATACACCTAGAAATAGGGGGATTAAAATGGCTGCGGTGATTACACGTTGTTTTGTCATTTTTTTCCTTGATAAAAAAATAGATCTTCACTTGAGCTATCACTACTCAAATTTGGTGATGACTGCTCATTTTCTGTGCCACAGAGCGTGGATATAAATAAAGCCCAACAGGACGGCTCGTTTTCTTCTAATTGGCTAACGAGAGAGATTGTCTCTGACTCAGCTTGCAAGCGATTAGCTAATGTCCGCGAACGACGGAAGAAAGTAATTGTGCCTGATGCCTGATCATACTCCCCACACAACCGCACCTTGCCATCACTGCCTCTCTCAAAAAATCGCTCTCTACTATTAGCCATACCCATTCCTTGTTGATGTTAATATCCCTAGCCCGCATGCAACCTCTGTCAGGAATTCCCGCCAACCTCGTCGTCCCCCGAGAAGGCCGGGGATCCAGCTTAGCATTGCCTGCCTGGATCCCGCGGACAAGCCGCGGGACGACAGTTAGCGGGAATCACTGAACCTCTGTCACATTACACTAAATCTTTTTCTGTACTGGTGCCAAAACGACGATCACGTGCCGCATATTGCGCTAACGCAGCATCTAATGCTTGCTCATCAAAATCTGGCCACAACGTATTCGTAAAATAAAGCTCAGAGTAAGCCAATTGCCACAACATAAAATTACTAATTCGGATTTCGCCGCTGGTACGAATAAAAAGATCGGGATCAGGCAAATCCGCAAAAGATAACCTACTAGCAATCATTTCTGGTGTAATATCAGTACTTTTTACTTTACCAGCTTCAACATCTTGTACTATTTGACGAGTTGCCTGGGTAATATCCCATTGACCACCGTAATCAGCCGCAATAATCAATACCATGCCCGTATTATTTGCTGTCAATGCTTCCACTTCCGCGATTTTTTGACATAGCTTTTCACTGAAGCGCGACCTATCGCCTATAAATCTTAACTGAACATGATGTTGGTGTAGAGTCGCCACCTCACGCTCTAATCCTGTTAGAAAAATATCCATCAGGTAGCTGACTTCTTGAGCAGGGCGGCGCCAATTCTCACTGCTAAACGCAAACAATGACAATACTTTAATATTGCGCTTTAGACAGTTTTTAACAATATCACGAGCCGCATCAACACCAGCCTTATGGCCGGCAATACGGGGCAAGAAACGCTTTCTTGCCCAGCGGCCATTACCATCCATCACGACAGTAATATGTTGCGGAAGGGAGCTAGTGTTGGTCATGGGCTATTAAATCGCCATTAATTCTGCTTCTTTTGTTGTGGTAATCTGATCAACTTCCGCAACAAATTTGTCAGTTATCTTTTGAATATCATCACCCAAACGACGCTCTTCATCTTCAGTGATTTCTTTCTTTTTCAACAAATCTTTAAAATCATTATTCGCATCACGTCTAACATTACGAATGCTAACACGTGCAGCTTCTGACTCTGTACGCACTACTTTAATTAAATCTTTACGACGCTCTTCATTTAAAGCTGGCATAGGCACACGAATCACATCGCCTAAAGTCGCAGGGTTCAAGCCAAGATCAGATGTATGAATAGCTTTTTCAATCGCACCGACCATTTTCTTTTCCCAAGGGGTAATAGTTAGGGTACGTGCATCACTTGCAACAATGTTAGCCACTTGGCTAATTGGCATTTCTGAACCGTAATAATCAACACGCACGTGGTCTAAAATACTAGGATGAGCACGGCCGGTTCTTAATTTAGCAATTTCAGTTTTATAGGATTCGATACTCTTACGCATACGCGTTTCAGCATCTTTAATTACTGGGTGCATGAAATAATCTCCTAAGGAGTAAAACGCAGATAAGGACTATCTGCGCTTGTGTTTAGTCTATCGACTGGATAAGCGTACCAAAATCTTCGCCTAACATGATGCGCTTTAATCCGCCTGGTCTATTCATATTAAATACGCGCAGGGGTAAATTGTGGTCTTGGCACAGCAAAATAGCTGTTAAATCCATCACACCGAGACGTTTTACTACCACTTCATCGTAAGTTAGCGTTTGATAACGCTCAGCTTTTGGATTTTTGATAGGATCGTCAGTATAAACACCATCTACCTTGGTTGCTTTCAATACAATATCCGCATTTACCTCTATTCCGCGTAAAGCTGCAGCGGAATCAGTCGTCACTAATGGATTACCTGTTCCTGCAGAAAAAATAACAACCCTACCCTGCTCTAACAATTCTTTAGCACGAGAACGGTCGTATTGTTCGGAAACACTAGCAATACCAAAAGATGACATTAAGGTAACAGGAATGGATTTTCTTTCTAAGGCATCACGTAATGCCAAACCATTAATTACCGTTGCAAGCATACCCATTTGATCAGCAGCAATACGATCAAATCCGGTTGCACACAGATCAGCTCCACGAATTAAATTGCCACCACCAATCACTAGGGCAACTTGTACGCCCAACTGAGTTGCACCTTCAATCTCTTGGACGATGCGAGATAACTTGCTCGCATCGATTCCAAATAGATGATCACCTTGCAGTGCTTCGCCGCTCAATTTCAGCAGTATGCGTCGATAAATCGGTTTTGCAGAGGTACTATCCATACGAATTAGCCACCTTGTATTTGTGACATAACAGCTTCTTTAAAGTCTTCTACTACTTTCTCAATACCTTCACCCACTTCATAGCGATGGAATGCTAATACTTTAGCGTTATTCTTTTGCAATAAAGTACCAACAGTAGTATCAGGGTCTTTCACGAAAGACTGGCCTAACAAGCTCACTTCATCCAAGTATTTCTTCATACGGCCAACAACCATTTTCTCAATAATATCTTGAGGCTTACCACTGGTTGCTGCTTGCGCCATATATACTTCTTTCTCTCTTGCAATTAAATCTTCAGATACATCGCTTTGAGAAATGACTAATGGACGACTAGCTGCAATATGCATAGCAATATCACGTGCCAAATCTTTATTATCTACGTTTAATTCAACCAATACACCAATACGATTGCCATGTAGATAAGCACCAACGGATGCAGCTGCAGGACTAGTTACAACAGAGCGACGCAATTGTACGTTTTCACCCACTTTTGCCACTAAGTTTAAACGTGCCTCTTCAACGCTGATATCACCACCATGTATGGTTTGCTGGCCAAGTACAGCCATATCAGTTGCTTGCTTGTCTAATGCTGTTTGGGTAACTGCTTCAACAAAAGCAGTAAAGTTACCATCACGTGCAACAAAGTCGGTTTCGCTGTTGATTTCGATCATCACAGCCTGCTTACCGCCATCAAGGATAGAAACCACACCTTCAGCTGCCGTACGACCCGCTTTTTTACCTGCTTTAGCAGCACCAGATGCACGAAGTGCATCTACTGCTTTTTCAAGATCGCCACCGGTTTCAGTTAATGCTTTTTTGCATTCCATCATGCCAGCGCCTGTCATATCACGTAGCTCTTTTACGAGAGCAGCAGAAATAACTTGTGTCATTAAAATGCTCCTTACTTAGCTTCGTTATCATTAGCAGCTTTTTCAGCAGCTACTTCAATAAAATCATCCGCCACGCCATCTAATGCACTGGTGCGAGCGTCTAAAATAACGTCAGCAATAGTAGATGCATAGAAACGAATAGAGCGAGTGGAGTCATCGTTGCCAGGAATAACATAAGAAACACCTTCTGGATCATTATTGGTATCAACAACGCCAATAACTGGAATACCTAAACGGTTAGCTTCAGCAATTGCAATCTTTTCATGACCGACGTCTAATACAAAAATTGCATCAGGAATACCGCCCATGTTCTTAATACCGCCAAGGCTGCTATGCAACTTAGCTTTTTCGCGATCTAGGTTTAAAATTTCTTTCTTGGTTAAACGACCAAATTTGCCACTTTCAAACATCGCTTCTAAATCTTTTAAACGCTTAATGGATTGACGAATTGTTTTGTAGTTCGTCAACATACCGCCTAACCAACGACGGTTAACGAAAGGCATTTTGCAACGATCAGCTTCTTCTTGAATAATATCTTGAGCTGCGTATTTGGTACCAACAAATAGGATTTTACCTTTGTTAGCAGCAACGCCAGAAATAAAATTTAACGCGTCTTGGAACATAGGCAAGGATTTGCCAAGGTCGATAATATGGATCTTGTTACGAGAACCATAAATATAATTGCCCATTTTTGGGTTCCAGTAACGAGTTTGGTGACCAAAATGTACACCCGCTTTTAACATATCTTGCATAGAAACTTGCATTTTTACTTCCTCTATATGGGTTAAGCCTCCGCGTGTCCCCATAGCCAACCTTGAGCTTTTACCCTCAAAGCACCCGGCGATAAGTTTTAGCACGCGTGCGGACTGAAATGATTGCTAAATAAAGCACGCCTTTATACCATAGGTGATACTCAATCAACAATATCTGAATGTAACGAAGGAAAAAATGACCGATATTATTATTAAGAATAGCGAAGATATTGAAAAAATGCGCATCGTTGGTCGCCTAGCAGCCGACGTACTAGAAATGATAGAACCCTATGTAAAAGAAGGTGTTACGACGGATGAGCTGAATCAAATCTGCCATGATTACATCGTAGATGTACAAAAAGCGATCCCGGCTCCCTTAAATTACAATGGATTCCCAAAATCCATTTGTACATCTTTGAATCATGTTGTTTGTCATGGTATTCCTGGCTCGCGCAAGCTAAAGGACGGGGACATCGTTAATATCGATATCACCGTACTAAAAGATGGCTATCACGGGGACACCAGCAAGATGTTCACCATAGGCAAACCATCTATCCTAGCAAACCGCCTTATTCAAATTACCCAAGAATGCCTGTACTTAGGCATCAACATGGTTAAACCAGGCGTCAGACTAGGCGACATTGGTGCCGCTATTCAAAAACATGCCGAAAAGAACCGCTTTACTATCGTCAGAGAATACTGCGGCCATGGGATTGGTAAAATTTTTCATGAGCCCCCCAATGTATTGCACTATGGTAAACCAGGCACAGGCGAGGAATTAAAAGCAGGCATGATCTTTACCATTGAACCTATGGTCAACGCAGGCAAACGAGACGTCAAATTACTACCTGACGAATGGACAGTCGTTACCAAAGACCACAGTCTATCAGCTCAATGGGAACATACTATCCTTGTAACCGAAACAGGGTTTGAAGTCTTGACCAAACGCAATGAAGAGACATTCTAACCGTCACTCCGCATGCTAATTTACATAGAGTCTGTCATCCCCGCGAAAAGCGGGGACCCATCCCCAACTTAAGCAGTCCGCAGAGTAGAAGCAAACAATAGGGGGCAACATTTGCAATCCAAAATTACAATCCAAAATGCTTACGGCAAGTAGAGACATAACTCTCGTTTCCACCAATTTGCACTTGAGCACCCTCTTTGATAGGGTTACCTGCAGCATCAACACGCATATTCATGATTGCCTTACGACCACAATGACAAATGGTTTTAACTTCAACTAGATTATCTGCCCAAACCAGTAAATATTGGCTACCCTCAAACGGCTCACCCAAAAAATCACTACGCAAGCCATAGGCAAGCACAGGCAAATTTAATTCATCTACAATTTGCGTTAGTTGATACACCTGCTGTTTATTTAAAAATTGTGCCTCATCAATTAGGACGCATTTAATTTTGGTATTTTTCTCTAATGTTGATTTAGTATGCGCTAGTAAATCATCATTTTTATCAAATGAAACAGCATCTGCACTCAAACCAATACGTGAATGCACTTTATTTTTTCCGTAACGATTATCAATAACAGGTGTAAACATTAGTGTATCCATGCCGCGCTCTTGATAATTATATGAAGACTGCAGCATGATCGTGCTTTTCCCTGCATTCATTGCAGAATAATAAAAATATAGCTTTGCCATCTAATAAGTACTTCCTAAGTTACAAATAAAAACAACGCCCAACACCGTACTCTAGCTTATGCACACAAGCTACTCCTCTCCCCCGTGGGACGGCGAGGGATTTAACTTGTGTGCACAGAGTTGCACCATACTAACTAGCTTAATTTTAGGAATTATTTTTTATTAGTCAACGGATTTAGAGAGGGCGCACTTGAAGGTGCAACAACACTTGCAGAAAATAAACGGGGACCCAACGATGACTGAGCTGATTTAGCGATAGAAGGCACCAAATAATGCTCAAGACATTTATTTGCTTTTTTCATATCAACAGAAGCCAGGTAGTCTGTAATTTCATTTCTAGTAACAATGAGATCACCATGCCCAAACTCACGATTCGGCACTTCTTTACCTTGATGCTTTGCACGCATTAATGCATAAGAAAGCATAAACATCCATGGTGAATTTGGCTTACCTGCCTCCTCTAAACCGGCATGAAGCAACAATTGATATCTTGCTTCTTGAACACTAGAATCAGCCTGATTCAAATTTTCCGCTGTAAACAAATAATTCATCAAGGCCAGATTAGCAAGCTCTTTCAATTCAGACTCATAAGGATAAGCAAGATAATTCAATGCTTTTATACTGGCATTTTTTTCATTGCTGCCTAGACTCATACAATACAACCCTGTTAACACACGATAAGCTTCAGGAATGTAATGCCCCCCATCATCATTACGATCTAAATTAACCTTAATAGCGGGATATCTTTTCTCTAATAGACACAACGCATCTGCAATAGCTTGATCAGACAATTCTCCTGTTGCGGTAAAACTGCCAAACACCTTACGCACTTTATTTTGTGTCAACTTAATGTCAACTGCATTAACCCAATCAATTAATTCCGTTTTATATTGACCTTCTCTAAGCCCTTGAAGCTCATTAATAGTTGGCAATCCATCAAACTCAACCAGTGTTATATTCTCTTCTAAAATGGCAGATAAACATTGAGCTGTTTGCCTGCCGGCGCCTGTTCCACTTAGATCAATGCTAGAAATAACAACATTTTCTCTTAATAACTCCACTAAGTGTTTACTAGCAGAGTCACTAATATATTCATTCTCACTGAGATTAATAGAGTTAATTGTATTATTTTCTTTTAATGCCGCAATTAAGGCATCAACATCCTCGTCTTCCAAGTCCAGATTCTGCAAATCTAATGAAATACCCACTTTGTTCTGTTTGATTTTATTCAATAATTCTTCTTTTAACAGCATGCCACCACTCCAAGCAGAATAACTAAACACATTATACCACATGCTTACAACTCACATTTGCACAATAATTTATTGATAAATATAGCAATCGCATATATTGCACAAAAATGACAAATATATTCTATACTAGTGGCATATCATAACTATTAAACATTAAGCGAGTAGTGCGATGAGCAATGATCGCAACATGAATGCCAGTGAAATCCAAGAAAGACTAACAACTGTTAGTTATGCACTAGAAGAAATATATAAGTCTCAAATAAATTTTCATGCAGGCATCAAAACAATGGTTAATGCCGTTGATACTGCCAATTTGAATCTTGGCAACATCTTATCTGCAGACCAAAAACAGCAATTTGACCACTTCTTTAAAACATTTAGACGATTAAGTAAAAATCCATTTTCAGCTGAAGAAAATAGCGCAGACAAAAATGAACAACTCAAACAAATTCAAGAGCATTTTTTCAAAAAAAATAATGGTGTGATGAGCGTTGCTGACCAGTTAGATATCAATCAAGAAGTAGAAAATCTTCAGAGAATCTTCAATTCTGATAGCTATGCTAAGTCATATTCTAATTCACAGACCAGCATGAACAATTACGCTGAGTTTTCTGGCTTTTTAAAACAATTAGCTAGCTCTAATAATGGAAAAGTTTTTCTTGATGAGGTCAACAAAATATTATTCCCAAAATCAATAAATGATTATTTAATTAATCCTGCACAAAATGTTGCGAGATACGGCATCCTATTAAAAGCTGCTCAAAGCGCAATAGAGAAATTACCTGGTAGATACAGCGCGCATGCAAATGCCGTTATCTCTGAGATCTTGCTTACCCAGCAAGATAGAACCTTTTTATCTAACATGCATCTCTCTTTTGGAAAAAAAGGTGCTATCGCATCAGATTTACACTCTCTCACAAAAACACCATCTAATAATCTTGATATAATTAATATCTATCATTTAATAAAGCGCGCAGCAGATCAAATTGGAGAGCTTGTCAAACCAAGTACTTTCAAGAGAGCCAATCAAAAAATTAATCAGATTAAAGACATCTTAAACGATCTAAGCATCCATTTACCTACGCCCACATCTGAAACCAGTAACTTACTCGAAAAAACAACAGCTATGGTAACTAAGATCAAAGAAAGCATTGATAGCTATCAGGCTTACTCACCCCACCCATTAACAAACCCAAATGAAGGCATCACACTACCAACCATGCGAGTAACTGATATTTTATTAGATGCAAGAAAAGCAGATATTTTAGAGAAACAAACACCCAGAGAAAGAGAGAACTTCTCTAGGATGATGCAAAATAGGGCTGCTCGCGCCCAATCTAAATCTGTTACTGAACCAGTTACCAATCCGACACCACCACTTACCGACAACAAACCATCCATCAATCCACCTGAAGCTATTCAGACAGCCAAACAATCTACCAGTAGCATTTTTAGCAAACTAACCACTAATCAGCCTAGTGCTAAAGCACAAATAATGGCAGCAAAGAAAAGCCTGCGTCATGTTGAAAAAGACAAAAATGAAGCAACCACCCCGCAAGCAACACCTTATGCGGATGCAAGACAACAATTGAGGAAAACAGGCTTGGCGAATTGGGAAGAATCAGAAAAGAAAGATGATAATGATTTGGGACCTAGATCTCCAAGAAGGAGATAATTTATGGGTCGTCTGCGATTCGAACGCAGGACCAACAGGTTAAAAGCCTGCTGCTCTACCGGCTGAGCTAACGACCCATTTGGCGCTTCAGAAGTTGCATATATTACTGGGTTTTTAAGAAAGGTCAATGTTTTTTTAGATTATTTTTTTATGGCAAAGCACAATCGGTAAAAATACTAGCCCGCATGCAATAGCTTGCATCGCTGCTGCGGGCCCGCATGTTAACAACAACCGCCTAAAACTCCACTAGACAGGGCCGCCGGGATGGTCAGCGTGGCGCTGCCTTATCTTCGCTTTTAAGGAAACCATCATTACTACTGCTCGCAGCAACTGGCAGTTGCGAGAAAAGAGTAACCCTGTCAGCATCACCCCTTTTTTCATCTATTATTTTCAGGACCGCAGCTTTCTGTAATGGGTCAAGAATACTCACAAACCCCTCCTTCCAGCCCCCTTTTTCTTCTTTAATAATGAAATCAAGCGACCATATTTTGAGCGCCTTACAAACCACCTTTATTTGCGATGGATCGAGAGAAACCATAACTAGCCAAAAATCTCGCGGTGTCTTAACCAGCGCTGGTAGCTGTGTTTCAAACATCTGACAGAACAGCTTTATTTGCGATGGGTCGAGATAACAGAAAACATCCCCCAGATCACCTATTGTCTTAACCAGCCCAGGTAGCCGTGTTTTGATCGCATCATAGAACGCAATTCTTTGCGGTGGATTGAGATAGTACAGAGCCCCCCTCACCTCGATTGCTGTTTTAATCAGCCCAGGTAGCTGTGCTTTGAACACCTCATAAAACGCTGCTCCTTGTACTGGACTGAGGCGACACATCACATCTGCGAAATCACCTACTGTCTTAATCAGTCCAGGCAACTGTGGCTTGAGCGCCTCATAGAAGACTGCTCTTTGCCCTGAATCTTGGCAAAACATCAGCACGCTAAAATCCCTTGCCGTCTTAACCAACCCAGGTAGCTGCGTTTTGAGCATCTCACGGGCATCTATTTTTTTGCTCTGATGGCAGACAAAACATAACCTTCCTGAACCCCTCTGCCGTCTTAATCAGCTCAGGTAGCCGTGCCTTGATCGCCTCATAGAGCTCCGCTCTTTTTACTGAGTCGAGACAGGATATAACACCCACAAAATCAGCTTCTGTCTTAATCAGTTCAGATAGCCTTACTCTGAACTCCTTATAGATTGCCTCTGCTTGTTCTGACCATCTGTAAAAAGCGAACATAACGCCCCGAAAATCAGCTGCTGTCTTGATCAGCCCAGGTAGCTGTGTTTTGAACGCTTCATAGAAAGCCTCCATTTGCTTTAGCTCTAGCCCGAACCCTAACCTTGCAGGACGCACAACCACCGACACATCTTCCACTGTCTTAATTAACTCAGGCAACTGTGCTTTGAGTATCCTGTAGAACACCTCGCTTTGCGCCCAGCCGAGATAACACACAACATCCCCCAAATCCTTTGCTGTCTTAATCAATCCAGGCAACCGCACTTCGAGCTCCTGATAGAATGCCTCTCTTTGCTCTGGATCTATATGACACATAATCATACGAAAATCCTCTGTGGTCTTAACCAGCTTAGATAACTGCATTTTGTGTCTCTCATAGAACGCAACTTTTTCTACTGTGTTGAGGTGGCGCAAAGCACTCTCAACATCACGCACTGTATTAATGACCCCAGGCTGCTCTCCGTGCACGCGATGCCCCTCCCTTGCTTGTACTTGCTCCCGCTCAAGCTTAAGATGATACAAGGCCTCCTCCACCTCATTCACTGCAATCAGCCCCGGTAACTGTGTTTCGAGCATCTTACAGAACGCTCCTGCTGCTGATGGATCAAAGGAATAGGGTATAATATCTATCAGCCCCCCTGCCGTCTTAAGCAACCCAGGTAGCTGTGTTTTGAGCGCCTCACAGACTGCTGTTTGTTGCTCCAAGCTTAACCAGGACAAAATCCCCCTCAGATCTTTTGCTGTCTTAATTAACTCCAGTAGCTGCGCCCCAAGAGCCTCAAAGACCATCTTTATTTGTGCTGACTCAAGCCCTCCTATAACATGCGACAAATGCGAGCTTGTCTGAATGAGCTGAGGAAGCTGTGCTCTTAACATTTCACAAACCACGCCTCTCCTCCCTGAGGAGCCGTCGTGCTTGAAATCCCTTAGAAAACAACCTAAGTGCTCTGCTGTTTTAATGAGCACAGGTAGCTGTGTTTTGAACACATCAAAAAACGCATTCATTCCTGCAAAGCTGCGCTTGCCTATCACTTCAGACAAAGATTTTCCTGACCAAATCAACTCTGGCGGGCACGCTTTGATCACCCTCAAAACCACCGCTTCTTGTTCTCGATTGGTTAGGCAACCTAGAGTACTCCACAAATCACCCACTGTCTCAATCAGGTCAGGCAGCCTTGTTGTAATTGCTTCAAAGGTCGAATTTATTTGCGGAATGACCGGATCTCTTTGCCCCGAGTATCCGTAGCTGAATAAGCAGCCGACAACAGTCTCCCAGTCCTCTATTGTCTTAATCAAGCTGGGTAGCTGCGTTTTGGACAACTCACAGATCACAGCCTTTTGTTCTGGAGTAAGCCTATTACTACAACAAATATCTCGAAAATCCTTTACTGTCTTGATCAGCTCAGGTAGCCTTGCTGTAAGCGCTGCAAAGAACACCCCTCCCTGTGCTGGGTCAAGAGAATCTAAAACACGACTAAAATCTTTTGCTGTCTTAATCAGCTCAGGCAGTTCTGCTAGGAATGCTCCCAAAATCGCATCTTTTGACTCTAGGTTGAGGTAGCGCAAAATATCGCAGAAGTCCCCTGCTGCCTTAATCAGCTCAGGTAGCTTTGCTACAAATGCCACAAAAACCTCTTCTTTTAGCTCTGGGTTGAGGTGGCACAAAATATCATTAAAATCTTTTACTGTCTTAACCAGCCCTGGTAGCTGTATTTTGAAGATCTCATAGACCTCCGTTTTTTGTGCCGAGTCGAGACTGGATAAAATACAATTAAAATCGCTTGCTGTCTTAATCAACCCTGGTAGCTGTATTTTGAAGATCTCATAGACCTCCGTTTTTTGTGCCGAGTCGAGACTGGATAAAATACAATTAAAATCGCTTGCTGTCTTAATCAACCCTGGTAGCTGTATTTTGAAGATCTCATAGACCTCCGTTTTTTTGTGCCGAGTCGAGACTGGATAAAATACAATTAAAATCGCTTACTGTCTTAATCAACCCTGGTAGCTGTATTTTGAAGATCTCATAGACCTCTATTTTTTGTTCTGGCTTGAGATAATACAAAATATCACTAAAATCTTCTGCCGTCCCAACCAGTTCAGGTAGCTGTATTTTGATCAGCTCACAAAACACCTTTATTTGCAACGGGCGGAGGTTACGCATAACAGAACCCAAATCAGTTGCTTCCTTAATCAACTCCGGAAGGGAAGACTTAATTCGCTCCAGAAAAAAAGCCGACTCTTTATCAGCCAAAGAAAACATTAAATAGACTACCTGCTCTTTCATTTGCAAGGGCAAAGATGAATCAGGATGCCAAAGGGTATCCTGTGACTGAGATACCACCACCCCCCCTCTTTTTATTGCTAAAAGCCCTTTCAACACCCGCTTTACGCTGTCAATATAAGATTGCTTGGAAGTTTGACTACTATCATCCTCTATCAGACGTAATGCAGCCTCAAAAAAAGTGGTAAACAAGGTGCTCCACTCACCAACAGGGATAATAAGCCCATGTAAAAAAATACGGTTAAGCTCATAAGGCGTGATTGCCACCTCATCTCTTCTATTCTCTAAAAATTGCAACTCCTGCAAATTATGCAACACCTCATCACTCATGCTAATCAATTTTTTATTACCAGGCTCCCAGAGAAATGCATAGAGTCGATTTCGTTCGCGTAACCCTTGCGCCCAATAAGCAAAGAAATTCTCAATGAATACCTTGTGGGCTGCATTTATATCTCTCTCCAGCTTAGCATGCTGACTATCAGCAAAATGCATGATTTCTGAGACACGATCTAAGGCTAAATCAGTCCCGAGACATTCATTAAAATAGCTTTCTGCGCTCGCCAGCACATCGGTATAAACCTGCTTCGTCAATGCGCCTATAATCAACAAATTTGCCTGGTTATGTGCCAGCAAATCAATTAATTGGTGCAGCTTCTTTGATAAGGTAAGGCGCTTTTGCCATGATTCATCAAACAAAATGAAGACATTTGAATTTTCTAATACTTGCATAAGCAAACTCAATGTATCTAGTTGCTCACTAACCACTACTGCCTT
>CAYZRM010000021.1:0-26281 GCA_964480845.1 uncultured Coxiellaceae bacterium
TTCTTTGTGCTGGACTAAGGAAGTGCATCACCTGCTTAAAATCATCTGCGGTCTTAATCAGTTCAGGCAGCCGCGCCGTTAATGCGTTAACGAGTGCTGTTCTTTGTGCTGGACTAAGGAAGTGCATCACCTGCTTAAAATCATCTACGGTCTTAATCAGTTCAAGCAGCTGCGCCGTTAATGCGTTAACGAGTGCTGTGCTTTGTGCTGGACTAAGGGAGTACATCACCTGCTTAAAATCATCTGTGGTCTTAATCAGTTCAGGCAGGTCAGGTGAGATTCGCTCAAGGAACAAAGCACGTTCTTTGCTGGCTAAAGAGCGTAACACATATACTATTTGTTGTGCAGTTTGTAAAGGCAATGAAGAGTCGGGGTGCCAAAGGATATCAGGCCTGGGCTCAGTTATCTTTTGTCCTTGTTTTATTTCTAAAAGCGCATTTAGTTGGCACTTTAAATGTTCAGGATAAGATTTATTAAAGACTTCATTAGAGCTTTTCTCAATGAGGCTTAGCGCTGCTTGAAAAAAGGAGGTAAATAAGGGGCTCCAGTCGCTAACCGGAGTAGTGAGCCCATGCAGCAAGGTACGGTTAACCTCATAAGGTGTGACGTCTATTTCACTATGATCCGCCAGAGGCTTTAAATGGCGCAATACCTCATCGCTTAAGTATATGCGCTTCTTATTGCCAGGTTCCCATAAGAAAGCATATAGAGGTTGCCGCATGTATACGTCTCTTGATGGAACCGCCCACTGGGCAAAGAAATTTTCAATGAATACCTTGCGGGCTTCATCTGCATTGCGCTCCATCGCAGCATGCGTTTCTTGAGCAAACGGCTTGATGCCCTGGATATCGGCAGCCTCATAAGTCAGACAGTCATCAAAAGCGCGCTCTGCTTTAGCACGCATCTCGACATAGGATTGCTCTGTGAAAGCCCCCATAACAAGCAGGTTTCTTTGGTTGTTCTTTAAAAACTTAATAAGTTGATGCAGTCGCGCTAACACAATCAGGCGTTGTTGCCATGTCTCATCAAATAAAACAAGGGTGTTGGGATTGTCGAGTTCGTTGACCAGCAGGCTTAATGTATCTGGTTTTTCATGTGTTGCCCTTGCCTTATCTTGATGGTGCTGCAAGGTCTGCAAGCTATTTTCATTAATCAGGTAGTACGCTGCACGGAGTGCGTCGACCAGTTCCTGATGTTTTGGCATGATTAAAAGAGAAGGGTCTTGGTAGCTGGTAATGATTGGTAATTTTTCATGAGATGCCAAGCCATGACGCCTTAAAAAAGGCTCGAGCAATGTCTCATTCATGCCCAATAATCCAGTTAAACCACTCAGCGCACCCTGGTCGTCCTTTATCCAGCCAAGGAGGGCGTCATGCAGTATTTTATCCGGGTTGGTTGGGGAGTGCATTGCTAATCGGTCCGACAACCTATCTGACAACAGGCGGCAGAACTCTGCATTCAGGGCAGTTTCAATGTCCTCAATTAAATTCACGTCCACATGGATTTTGTTTAAGCACAATACCAGAGCATGGCGAGCGCCTTGCGAGCAAATAGTGCTGTGTATTTTTTCATCCAGGGTTTTATAAAAGGTCAACAGACGGTAGCTTAAATCGGATTGTGCCTGCTCTAGCGAATTATCAGCATAGTTGTGCCGGAACGCCTCATTATCATTCAAAGCCCGCCAGACCAACAAGGCGACATAGTGAAGAGGGAATATGCGCTTTTTTTGCTCGCCATTCACCAGAACTCCCTCCAGCGTTTCCCAGTGATAAGCCCTTTTGTCCATTTCGGCAGGAAATTGTGAGGGCAATTGCCTCTGTAAACGGCTGATTAACTCTTTGTATTGATGGAAGTTTGCGTCCTGCCCTGCTAACTCTAAAGTGGCAAGCAGTTCTGTTTGAAAAGACCGATAAGCTTCTGCCAGGGGGGCTCCCCCCAAATGACCCTCAATAAATTCAACGGATACTCCCCCATCTATACCTTTCTTGATAGTCGTGACCGCTTCATAACGGTACTCCAAAGCAATTAAGGCCGCCGCAACACTCAGGGTGTATTCCTGGTTATGCGTTGAATCCGGTTTTGTAATGCGTGTTACATAATTCGCTTTGCCAGACATCATAAGGACATGCCCCTGCTTATAATTATTATTTGCAGGAGATTATGGTGGAGTGACAAAAAATAGTCAACAAGGTGCAGGAAGCACCACGGTAACTGCATCTAAACTTACATATTATCGGCTCCAAATGGGGACTGCGTTGTTCCACCACAAACACCCGCCTCCGCGGACATGGCATCTTTTGGTCAATCTTGCCACGCTCTAGTAAGCTACCTAGGAAGAACCACATTAAGCTCTAAGATCGAACAGCTGTCTTGGCTATCAATTTCAATCTTAATATCATCCTGATCAATTTCGACATATTTTGAAATCACACTCAATAATTCTTTTTGTAATTCCGCCATATATGTCGGCTTATCTTTAGCACCACGCTCATGAGCAATGATAATCTGCAAACGCTCTTTAGCCGTGTTAGCTGTTTTCTCTGGCTTATGGAAATAATGCAGTAGCTTATTTAACTGGTTTTGTATAGTCATGCCATCTCCTTTTCTTTTTCAGTCAAGTTTAGCAAGCGTTTAAACCAAGATTTCTTTTCTTCAACAAAGCGTAGGGGTACCTGCTCACCCAAGAAACGATTAATTGCATCTGCATAAGCAAGACCTGCATCACTTTCATCATCATGAATCACGGGCACACCAGAGTTTGAAGCTTTTAATACCGCCGGAGACTCAGGAATAACGCCCAGCAATGGGATAGATAGAATCTCGTTGACGTCTGATAAGCTCAACATATCACCTTTGGCAACTCGTGCTGGGGAATAGCGTGTCAGTAAAAGGTACTCAGCGATCGGCTCCATGTTATCTTCTGCACGCTTTGTTTTACTAGATAACAGGCCTAAAATGCGATCAGAATCGCGTACTGAAGATACTTCTGGATTAGTAACGACAATAGCAGCATCAGCGAAATACATAGCCAGATGCGCACCACGTTCAATACCTGCTGGAGAATCACAAACAATGTAATCAAATGTCTTCTTCAATTCTTCAAAAACAACAGCAACACCTTCCAAGGTTAATGCATCTTTGTCACGCGTTTGAGAAGCAGGCAGTACATATAGCTCTTTTACGTGCTTATCACGAATCAATGCTTGATTTAAAGTCGCTTCACCACGAATAACATTGACAAAATCGTAAACAACACGGCGTTCACAACCCATAATTAAATCAAGATTACGCAGACCAATGTCAAAATCAATCACCACGGTTTTGAATCCACGCTTCGCCAAACCAGCTGCAAATGATGCGCTAGTCGTTGTTTTACCAACGCCACCTTTACCCGATGTGATGACAACGATTTTTGTCATATAGCCTTCCTTTTAAGGTTAAATAGGTTCAATTTTAATTTGTTCGTTTTCTAGGAATATCTGTATCATCCCATCATATTTAGGCTGATGATGCAAATCTTCTTTAGTCAAATAATAACCGGCGATAGATACCAATTCAGCATCCAATTCACGACAAAATATGCGCGCATGCACATTACCTTGCAAGCCTGCCATGGCACGGCCTCTTAAGGGGCCATAAACATGAATATGATTATCTGCCATCAATTCAGCACCAGGGCTTACCGCACCGGTTACAATTAAGTCACCGTCTTTTGCGTATAATTGAATGCCTGAACGGACGGGCTTATCAATCAGGACCGTTTTACTTGGTACGGTCGATGCCGCCGTCTCATTTGTTTTTACTGGTGAGGTCTTACCTAGGTTAATGGTGGGCAGGCCTATCGCTGTCGCGGCTTGCACTTGCTCTGGATTACCACCCCTAATCCCCATCAAGACCATTTGAAATTGATTTAATACACTTCTAATCTTAGCGAAATCTAGCGTACCGGCCGCATGCATCTTTTCAAGCTCAAGCACAACAGGCGCACCTTGGAAAAAATTGGGGGCAGAACGCACCATCTTACTAAGCTGCTGCTCTAGCGTATCTAAATCGTAGCGAAGTAATTGCAAGACTGTACAAGGTAAAAAGTTCGCCTTTAACTGAAAGCATACTTGGCCTGTGATTAATGCACTTTCCGCTTGCATACACTCTCCAATACGTATTGTTCACAAAAATAGTTAATATGATTTTTTATCATATTTTATTAGCAATAGGCAAAGTAAAAATGCATAACCCGCAGCCTATGCGGGTTATGATACGAATGGGTTACATATTTACTGTAAGAAAATAGCTGATGGCTATGCTGACATATGCTCTTCAGAGAATGCCTGCTGCTTAACAAGCAAATCTAATTCTTTTAAGATCGTCAATAACTCTTTCATACGACCTAGAGGCCACATATTAGGTCCATCTGAAGGCGCTTGATCCGGCGTTGGATGCGTTTCCATAAAGATACCAGCCACACCTGCAGCAATTGCAGCACGGGCTAGCACAGGCACAAATTGTCTTTGGCCACTGGATTTATCACCACTACCGCCAGGCAATTGCACAGAGTGGGTCGCATCAAATACTACAGGGCAGCCTGTTTCACGCATAACGGCCAAGGAACGCATATCCGATACTAAATTGTTATAACCAAAGGAAGCACCACGCTCACACACCATAATTTGCTGATTGCCAGTTTGTAGCGCTTTCTGAGCCACGTTCTTCATCTCCCAAGGGGATAAAAACTGACCTTTTTTGATATTGACAGGAATATTCTGTGCAGCAACTCGCTGAATATAATTTGTTTGGCGGCACAAAAATGCCGGCGTTTGCATTACATCAACAATCGTTGCTACTTCTTCTACCGGTGTGTCTTCATGCACATCTGTCAACACAGGCACACCCACTTGCTTTTTAACAGCCGCTAAGATTTGCAACCCCGCCTCTAAACCAGGGCCGCGATAGCTATTAATAGACGTTCTATTCGCTTTATCAAATGAAGACTTATAAATGAAAGGAATATTTAATGCCGATGTAATTTCCTTTAACTGACCCGCTGTATCAATTGCGAATTGCTCGCTCTCAATAACGCAAGGACCTGCAATCAAAAAGAACGGTTGATCTATTCCGACATCAAATCCACATAATTTCATTTAGCAGTTGCTCCTATTTGCAATTTACCATGCTGATACGCCTGGGCTGCTTTAATAAATTGAATAAACAAAGGATGCCCATCGCGTGGGGTAGACGTAAATTCTGGATGGAATTGACAAGCAATAAACCATGGGTGGTTAGGTAGCTCTATCAACTCAACTAAATTTCCTTCTAAAGAACGCCCAGATACTTTCATACCTGCCTTTTCTATTTCAGGCAAGAGATTATTATTCACCTCATAACGGTGACGATGGCGCTCTACAATCACGTCATTGCCATATACTTGCCTTGCTAAAGAACCAGGCTCTAAACGGCAGGCTTGGCCGCCTAAACGCATGGTACCACCAACATCAGAGTGCTCTGTGCGCTGCTCTTTTAATCCTTCACGATTCACCCATTCAGTTACCAATGCCACAACAGGCGCTGATGTTTCAGGGTCAAATTCGGTGCTATTTGCTGTTGGCATATTCGCCATGTGTCGCGCAAACTCAATCATTGCAATTTGCATGCCTAAGCAAATACCAAAGTAAGGAATGTTATTTTCACGCGCGTACTGCGCCGCCAAGATCTTACCTTCCACCCCACGCTGACCAAAACCACCTGGCACTAAAATCGCATCCAGCCCAGCTAAAGACGCTGCTACGCCCTGCTGCTCCAAATCTTCTGAATCAAGATAGCGAATATGTACTTTAGTACGATTTTGAATACCCGCATGCTTTAAGGCTTCAGAAAGTGATTTGTAAGAATCTGTTAGATCAACATACTTACCAACCATGCCAATCGTCACCTCACCATCCGGACGACGGAAAGCATCAACCACCTGCTCCCACTCATGGAAATCGGCTGCTTTACCTTTTATGCCTAATTGATTCATGACTATCCTATCTAAGCCTTGCTCATGTAATTCAATAGGTAGTTGGTAAATAAAATCGACGTCTAATAATGGAATAACTGCTTCTTTTTCAACATTAGTGAATAAAGCAATCTTTTGTCTGGCACTATCTGAAATAGGCCTATCACTACGGCAGAGTAATACATCAGGCTGAATACCAATCGAACGCAGCTCTTTCACTGAGTGCTGAGTGGGCTTGGTCTTAATTTCACCGGCCGTTGGAATATAGGGTAACAAGGTCAAATGGATAAAGAGAGCTTGTTGACGACCTAGCTCCATACGCATCTGACGAATCGCCTCAAGGAAAGGCAAGGATTCAATATCACCGACCGTACCACCAATCTCAATTAAGGCAACATCCACATCACCCGCACCTTCGATGATGCTGCGCTTAATTTCATCTGTGATGTGTGGAATAACCTGAACCGTACCGCCCAAATAATCACCACGCCGTTCTTTGCGGATGACATTGGCATAAATACGACCCGTTGTAAAATTATTAGCCTTGGTCATTTTAATGCGCACAAAACGCTCATAATGCCCCAAATCAAGGTCTGTTTCTGCCCCATCCTCTGTTACAAACACTTCACCGTGTTGCAGTGGGTTCATGGTGCCAGGATCTACATTAATATAAGGATCTAGTTTCATAAGGTTAACAGTTAACCCACGGGCCTCTAAAATAGCGCCTAAGGACGCCGATGCCACACCTTTACCCAAAGAAGAAACCACACCACCAGTGATGAAAATATATTTAGTCATAATAGGAATTCGTTAGATTGTTATAGTAAGAAAACGGTGGGAGAAGAGTAACAAAAATAGGAATAAGCCGCAATCTGGAAATTCACCTCAAATAGATCAAAAAAAGATCTAAAACTGGCAAAATCACGCCTCTAACCTTGCAAATACAAGGCATTACTCACCATCATATTCAGCCACCTCAACCATCTTTACAGCTCTCGTTAACTCATCTGTTGCTTAGGCGGTGGCATACGAGACGGTGCCGCTATTGATGCTGAGAACATCTGCAAATTGACAGCATAATATTTATCCAATAGAGCCAAATCTTTCTTAAGACCGCTCACTAATTTCCCGACGTTATCAACCGTTAATGCAGTTATTTCATGAAACCGCTGCTCCAATCGACCAACATCACGTTTAAATTTCTCGTCTTGAGTACTTCCCGCCCTACTTTTATAACCTAGTAAACGCTGATAACACGCAACAAAATCATCCGATAGTCGCTGAAGAATATCAACTACTTGTTGTCGACTAGTGGCTAAATACAATAATTTAATATCTAAATATCTCGCAAAATGACCATCAATTACTTCAGGAATTTTGTGTTTTTTATGGAAAAATATCATCAATAATTTAGTAATTCCTTCTAGGTTCACTGCCTCATTGATAACTGCATCTACTTTTCCCTTAAAATAGTCAGCCGATTTAAAAATAGCCTGATACTGATGTTTCTTCTCTGGATAAGATGAAATGAGTATCTCTAACAAAATACCATTCAATTTTTCAATAATGTCGTTAATGCTTGGGCGAAATTTAGGGGATACATAATGCATTCTTGTATATAAAAACTTTAGTTTTTTCTCTTGCTCCAGAGGAATATCCTTGATTGCGGGATGCAGGAAATTTTCCGTAGAAGTTACCCTGGACTGCTGTTCACGATACTTCAATATCTTATCATGCAAGGTATCAATTAAATCTTCATCATCGTCATCTATCCGGTGAATCCTATCCTCTAAGGCGTTAATCTCGACATCAAATGGTTGCAAAGCTGTAATATTAAAAAGCTCCCTGAATAAGCATCCATAAGAAAAAATATCGCTTTTATACGAGTAGAAGTGATTAGCTAGCACCTCAGGTGCAATATACCCAGGAGTACCATAGACACCTAGGCGTTGATAGCCAACCGGCGCTGCCAAACCAAAATCAATGACATCCACATCCCAATTCTCTGATACCAGGACATTGCTATCTTTAATATCATTATGCAATATTCCACGCCTATGGATAGCTGCCATTCTTTGTGCACAATGTATAGCAATATATAGGCGCTGCTCTGCCTTTAGATAAGAAAGACCTGATAATTCTTTCTCTGCAAGATCAAAGAATTCTTGACCATCATATTTACGCATACCTAAGACTGACACATCACCAATTTTTTGATCTTGATAACAAGCTAAGGGCTTAGGTTTTACGCCCAATTCCTTCAGCATACGATACTCATACGACAGCATTGCATTTTTTCTTTTATTACCATTAGGCATGATTTTAAAAACGACAGGGGAAGTAGACAAATCAAATTGAGCATCAGTATTTGGTGTAAATTTTAATGTTGCATCATACACACTACCATAACCACCCTCGCCCAGCACCATCCCTAATCCACGCCAGCGATAAGAGGACTCTCTTCCAATAGGTTCTTTATTGGTACGCGTTGCAATCATAGGTTGAGATAAGTTTAGAAAAATATGGATATCATTTTGCTCAACTGAGTATTTCACCTGATGCTGCTTAGAAAGATAAGCATCATCTCCATCAACATGAATCACATGCTCACAGATTTTATATAAAAAGCTATTTTGCGCACGAGTGAGCTTGTTTAAGCTAACTTTTTCAGTGGGCATAATATATTGATTTTTAGACGACAACCAAACAGTAGGGAATTTGTTAATTATCCTAAAAACAGCATGCAATTTATATGCAGGATAGGGGAAGCCATCAAAACTAGTAGGTTTTTTTTCTACAATAAAATAAAAAACTCGGCCATCTACTTCTCGGCGTTGATAAATAGGATGTGATAATTCCATGACGTGATCTTGATGAGCAAACTCATCAATAAACGGTTTTTTTGTGAAATTATGAAGCTTTAAGCATGCTTTAAAACGTTCTGCCAAATCAGACCGGCTAGAAAGCAATCTGACAGTATCAACACTAGCACGAGTAACAGCCATCCTTGCTATCCTCCACTAAGATCACAGCACTAGTCACTATGGCTAGTGCTGTTTATTGCTCATTTGCATTACACGATCAAACGACTTCCTCTTCTTTACGACGTAAAAACGCAGGAATATCCAAATAATCGATATCGTGTAAGTTTTCAGTTGCTGCGGCTTTAGGTGCAGCAGGCGTGCTACTGCTAGTTGAAGCAGGAGCAGCAGGTGCCACAGGAGCTGGGGTTGATGGTGGTGCCATTTGTTGTCTACGTGCAATTGCTGGCTTATCTAAATGATCATAATCTTGGTAACCCTGATCTAACGCAGCTAAATGTGGCACTTGCTCTAGGGCTGGCATCTTTAAAGCCGCAGCTGCTTGCTTACGACCCAAGCCAGTCACGATCACTGTCACACGCACTTCATCATGCAGCTCAGGATCAATAACTGTACCAACGACTACTGTTGCCCCATCTGAAGTGATATTTTTGACTACTTCACCCACTTCTTCAAACTCACCAATAGACAAATCCAAACCAGCTGTAATATTAACCAGCACACCTTTCGCACCAGCCAAATCAACATCTTCTAGCAATGGGCTGGCAATTGCTGCCTCGGCTGCTAGTCTCGCACGATTATCACCCGAACCTACACCCGTACCCATCATAGCCATACCCATTTCAGACATAACCGTACGCACGTCTGCAAAGTCTACGTTGATTAAGCCTGGGCGCGTAATTAATTCTGCAATACCTTGCACCGCTCCACGCAATACATCATTAGCTGCTTTAAACGCATTCACTAACGTGACATTCTTACCTAATACGCTTAACAATTTGTTATTAGGAATCGTAATTAAGGAATCAACGTACTGGGACAAATTGGCAATACCTTGGTCTGCTACTTGTAAGCGCATCTTACCTTCAAAGCTAAATGGCTTAGTCGTAATAGCAACCGTCAGAATACCCAATTCTTTTGCCACTTGTGCAAATACAGGTGCGGCACCTGTACCCGTACCACCACCCATACCAGCCGCAATAAAGACCATATCTGCACCATTTAACATAGCACGGATTTTTTCTCTATCCTCTTCAGCTGCACGGCGTCCTACTTCTGGATTAGCACCAGCGCCTAAACCACGAGTAATCGTTTCACCCAACTGAATAATATTCACCGCCGATGAGTTTTTGATTGCCTGGGCATCTGTATTCGCACAGATAAACTCCACGCCTTCAATATGCCCTGCCATCATGTGCTCAATAGCATTACCACCGCCACCGCCCACACCGACTACTTTGATTACTGCATTTTGTTGACTTGTATCCATTAATTCAAACATGGTTATTTCCTCTAAAAATTACCTTGGAACCAGCTTTTCATTCTGGACCAGACACTTTGCACAGTTGGTTGATTTAATGCAGCATCACGTTGGTTTAAGCGTTGACGTGCTCCGTATACTAGTAACCCGACACCTGTTGCATACACAGGATTATGAACAATATCAGCAAGCCCTGTCACATATTGCGGCTTACCAATACGAACTGGCACTTTAAAAATACGCTCTGCAAGCTCTTGTGCACCCTGAATCTTAGAAGCACCACCTGTTAATACAATACCAGCAGCAATCGCATCTTCTAAACGACTACGACGCAATTCATTAAGCACAATATTAAATAATTCTTCGTATCGCGCTTCAACAACTTCCGCTAAAGCACGTTGAGGAATACGCTTACCTACTTTATCACCTATCGTTGGAATATCGATAGATTGGTTGCTATCCACCAAATCCTGCATAGCACAACCATATTTAATTTTAATTTCTTCCGCATTGCGGGTTGGTGTTCGTAAAGCGATTGCAATATCATTGGTCACTTGGTCACCAGCAATTGGAATAACCGCCGTGTGACGTATCGCACCTTCGGTAAAAATAGCAACATCACTGGTACCACCACCGATATCAATCATGCATACGCCTAATTCTTTTTCGTCATCGGTCAAGACTGATTGGCTGGAAGCAAACTGCTCTAATACGACATCACTAGCAACTAAACCACATCGCTTCATACATTTAACAATATTTTGCGCCGCACTCACCGCACCGGTCACAATATGCACTTTTGCTTCTAAACGCACACCTGACATACCAACGGGCTCGCGAATAGCATTTTGGTTATCAATCACAAATTCTTGTGGTAACACATGTAATATTCTTTGATCTGCAGGAATAGCAATTGCTTTTGCTGCATCAATCACCCTATCAACATCACTCTGAGAAACTTCACGATCACGAATTGCCACAATGCCGTGCGAATTCACGCTACGAATATGCCCACCGGCAATGCCCGTATATGCTGAGAAAATTTCACAACCAGCCATTAATTCTGCATCTTCGACTGAGCGCTGTATAGACTGTACAGTTGACTCAATATTCACCACCACCCCACGCTTTAATCCTTGGGAGGGATGGGAACCAAATCCTATGATATTAACACCGCCCTCATCAGTCACTTCACCGACTAATGTCACCACTTTTGATGTGCCGATATCAACACCGACTAATAAATCTTTATTTGGCTTCTTTGCCATATTAAACGTCCACCTTCTTTATAAACTGGCCTGATCAGTTCTCGTTTTTCTTGCATGCTTGCTGAGTTACTACGCTACACTTTCGCTGTTGGCGTCTTCCATCGTACGGCTATCCCGTTAGAATAACGTAAATCGATAGAATCAACCTCTGCTGCGCGCTGCCCAATAATTTTTGGGTACACTCTCACAAAATGCTGCAAGCGAGTCAAGATATCTTTATGCCCTATTTGTACCGTAACGCCATTATTTAGTACAACTTTCCATGTTAGATAAGGTGTCATCTCTAAATATGCAATTTTTACATGCAAAGGCATTAACAAGCGATTCATTTGCGTTGCATATTCCAACATTAAAACATGCTTACCATCAGGTCCAACAAAATGTGGTAATTGCTGCGGGTAGGTATCACGGTTAGGGGTAAAAATAGCGCCCGTGCCACTTAGTAAACCTTGATGGTTCCACTCTGCAACCGGTGTTTGCTCTACCACTGTAATACTCACCTGATCGGGCCAATTGCGTCTCACAAAAATATCAGACACCCATGGCATTTGCAGCATGCGGTCACGGATATATTCCACATTAGTAGCGAAAAAACCATGCTCTACCAGAGGAGAAATAACGGCCTGGACTTCCCGCTGATCCAAATGATTCACACCATAAACACGAACCGTCTGAATAGGGAAATAATTAGATATATGCAAATGGCTAATAAAGAAGACGCACGATAAAAATGCTGCGCCTAGCAATCCTAGCTTAAAGGTTTGAGTGACATAATGAAATCGTTCCACGATGTAACGCATCCTTATTCTCGCCCAATAATACAAACCTCTGGCATTAATCGTACACCGGTTTCTTTTTCAACGATAGCCCTAACTTCGCTAATTAGGCTCTCAATATCAGCAGAAGTGGCATTTTCTTCGTTAAGAATGAAATTTGCATGCTTCTCAGAGACCAACGCACCACCCAATCTTTTCCCTTTTAAACCACACCCTTCAATCAATCTACCCGCATGATTACCTTCAGGATTGCGAAAAACAGAACCACAATTTGCCGTACCAGTTGGCTGAGAATGATTACGGCGCTCTAATAAATCACGTATATCCTGCAATGATTTTTCTTTATTACCAGCAGCCAAAACAAAATGGCCGGCAACAAACCACTCATCTTCTGGCCGCACCACATGGCGATAGTTCACCTGGAAGTCTGCTAATGGCCGCAGTTTAATCTCACCTTTGCGGTTAATTGTTTCAACCGCCTTTACAAAC
Organism: uncultured Coxiellaceae bacterium; assembly: GCA_964480845.1. Taxonomy (GTDB): domain Bacteria; phylum Pseudomonadota; class Gammaproteobacteria; order DSM-16500; family DSM-16500; genus Aquicella. The sequence continues at coordinate 12,828 of CAYZRM010000021.1, forward strand.
CGCCAGGTTTCCCCACCAAAACAGCCTGCATTCATTGCAAGCGCACCCCCAACCGTACCAGGGATACCAGCCATAAATTCAAGGCCTGTGGTAGCAGCTCTGGCAGTGAAACGCGCCAGTTGAGCAGCCGATATACCAGCTTCTGCACGCACTTCTAGTTCATTAGTCAGCGCTAACTGATTTAAGGCACCTTGTGTAATCACAACCATACCTTCAATACCACTATCACGAACCAGTGTATTACTCCCCAAACCTAACCAAGTTAAAGGCACAGATTCTGGTAGGTTCTGTAGAAACACAGATAAATCCTCAAGATCTGCCGGAATATATACATGGTCAGCAGCTCCACCCGTACGCCAAGAGGTATAATTTGCTAACGGCTCATCCTTCAATAACTGACCGCGCAAAATACTGGTATTCGTTAAGGTATGATTCTTCATTTGGCCTCTTTTAATCCTGTTGATGCTAAACGTGCTGCTATTGCACCAATATTACCAGCACCCTGCATTAACACAACATCACCATCTCGCAACTCAGAAGCAAGAACAGCAGGCAGCTCTTCATGCTGATCAATAAAAATAGGCTCAGCAGGCGCATATTGCTTGATACTACTCACTAGTGTTGGGCTATCAGCACCTTGAATAAATTCCTCACCGGCTGAATAAACATCCAACAACATCAATTTATCTGGTTTAGCTAATACGGTACAGAAATCTTTAAATAAATCACGAGTGCGTGTATAGCGATGCGGCTGATAAACCATTACCAAGCGTCTATCAGGCCAACTTTCTCTTGCTGCTTGTAAGGTGGCTGCAATTTCTCTTGGGTGATGGCCATAATCATCCACTAAGGTGACCTGCTTACCATCTAATGAAAAATCGCCGTATACTTGAAAGCGCCTACCAATACCACCAAAATGAGCTAACGCATCAATAATTGCCTGGTCAGGCACCTTCAACTCAGACGCAACAGCAATGGCTGCTAAGGCATTTAATACATTGTGCCTACCTGGTAAATTTAAGGCCACAGACAAAGGAGCCTGCCCCTTAGGACGCTCAACAACGAATTTCGTCTGCATACCAGCTTGCACATAATGCAGCGTTCTGAAGTCTGCTTCTTCTGTAATACCATAGGTTAATACGGGGCGGGATACTTGTGGTAATAATTCACGAACCACTGGATCATCAATACAAAGCACCGCAAGACCGTAAAACGGTAAACGATGTAAAAACTCCAAAAAAGTTGCTTTTAATTGACCAAAATCATTTTGATAAGTCAACATATGATCCTGATCAATATTCGTCACAATAGAAGTCATTGGTTTTAAATACAAGAAAGACGCATCACTTTCATCCGCTTCGGCAACAAGATAGTGCCCACGACCTAAACGTGCATTACTGCCAATACTATTCAAACGACCACCGATCACGAAAGTAGGATCTAATCCTGCCTCAGCTAAAATACTGGTCACTAAGCTGGTAGTCGTCGTTTTGCCATGCGTACCCGCCACCGCAACCCCATGACGAAAACGCATTAACTCACCTAACATTTCAGCTCTAGGCACCACTGGTACACGATCTCTACGCGCCGCATCTAGCTCCGGATTGGACCAGTCCACTGCTGAAGAGCGCACGATCACATCTGCATTTTTAATATTTTCAGCACGGTGCCCGTGATAAATCGTTGCCCCCATCACTTTCAACCATTGCGTAAGCGCATTTTCGGAAAGATCTGAACCGGAAACAGTGTAACCTTGGCGCAACAATACTTCAGCAATGCCCGCCATACCCACACCACCAATTCCGACAAAATGGACATGCTTAATATGTCCCATCTCAAACATCCAGCTCAACGGCAAACCTCCCGACAAATTTCAATAATTCTTCCCACAACATCTGGCTGGCGCAGTCTATAAGCAGCCTCAGCCATCGCCAAGCACATTTCAGGTGCTTGATTCAGTTCCCTTACTATATCTGCTAAACAATCTTCTGTTAAAGCACTTTGTTGAATACAACGTGCTGCATGATGATTTACCATAAAATCGGCATTCGCTGTTTGATGATCATCCACAGCATGCGGAAAAGGTATCAATATCGCACCTCGCCCAGCCGCACAAAGTTCAGACACGGTCAGCGCACCCGCTCGACACAGCACAATATCTGACCAAGCATAGGCGGCAGCCATATCACTAATAAAAGGCTCAACATTAGCCGTTACACCTGCTGCAGCATAAGCTGCTTGAGCAACTGCTAAATGCTTCTCACCAGCCTGATGCCAAATTTGGGGGCGCTCTTCCAACGGCAATGCCTTAATAGACTTGGGCACCTTATCATTTAATGCTTGAGCACCCAAACTACCGCCTAATACCAACCACTTTAATGGCTTCGCTGGACTAACAATGGGTGCAGAATTTTCAAAAATATCTGCTCTAACAGGATTACCGACCACCTCAACCTTAGTACTAGGCGGAAAAGCATTAGGAAATCCTAGTAATACTTTCTTAGCTAACTTAGCAAGCAACTTATTTGTTAAACCTGCTTTTGCATTTTGTTCATGAATGATTAATGGACAACCTAACAGCTTGCTAGCAACACCACCTGGCCCACTGGCAAAACCACCAAACCCCAAAACCACATCAGGCTTAGTCGTGCGCAAAACATCAAGTGCTTGCATAATTGCCTGCGTTATTCGAAAAGGCGCTAGCAGTAATGCTTTGAGTCCCTTTCCACGCAAACCACTAATAGAAATGCAATGCAGCGGGATTTGCTTATCGGGGACTAGCCTTGATTCCAAACCATGTTGTGTCCCTAACCAATGAACCTCCACCCCTTGTCCTTGTAATTCTTTAGCAACCGCTAATCCCGGAAAAATATGCCCGCCCGTACCACCGGCCATTATTAATACTCTTGTTAGTTTCTTCATAATTGCACCGCCGTTGCTCTATTCTCGTGATCAATTCGCAGTAACACAGCAATCACAATACAATTAACTAATACACTACTACCACCATAGCTCATTAGTGGTAGCGTTAAACCCTTGGTAGGTAATAACCCAGAATTTACGCCTATACTAACAATAAATTGAATTGCCACCCACAAACCAAAGCCATAAGCCATAAAACCAGCAAAGTGATGCCCCAACTGCTGGGCAGCTTTACCAATATAAAAAATACGAGTTACTAACAATAAAAATAAACCAAGCACAGTAACCATACCGAATAAACCCAACTCTTCTGCTATCACAGCAAATAAAAAGTCAGTGTGGGCTTCTGGCAAATAAAACATTTTTTGAATGCTATTACCCAAACCTACGCCAAACCAACCACCGCGACCAAAAGCAATCAATGATTGCGTTAATTGATAACCTGTATCAAATGGCCTTGCCCAAGGGTCCAAGAAAGTCGTTAAACGTGCTAAACGATAAGGCGCTGAGATAGCAATAACCGCCATGCCTACAATAACAGTCGAAAATAACACGACAAAATGGCGTAAACGCATGCCAGCTAAAAACATCATACCTAATGAGGTGGCTGTCACCACTACCGTAGCACCAAAATCGGGCTCGCATAATAGCAAAACAGCAACAATTGCCAAAATAGCCATGGGTTTTACAAAACCGCTGAATTGATACTGGATTTCCGCATTACGCCGCGTTAAATATCCTGACATAAACACAACTATCGTAAATTTAGTTAACTCTGACACTTGAAACCCTAATGGTCCAATGCCTATCCATCTCGCACTACCATTGACACGATGACCAATTCCTGGAATCAATACGAGAAATAAAGCAAGTATTACCCCGCCCAACAAATAAAAACCTATTTTCTCCCAATATTCGATTTTTACTTTGAGAACAAAGCTCCCCAAGAAGATACCTAGTGTTAAGAAAATTAATTGCTTGTATAAGTAATAGAAAGGCTGATGATATTGCTTATCAGAGACAACTATCGAAGCGGAAGTCATCATGAGCAACCCCAGTGCAACAATAGCAATCAGGGCGGTCACAAACCACTTGTCATAGAGTGCAGGGATAGTTAAACGATCAGTCGCAGTATAAGAGCGCATGATAAATCCTTAATAATATGTTACCTGTATTGGTTTAGCTGATTGAAAACATGCTGTCACTGCGAGCGTAGCGAAGCAATCCACCAACCTGCCGTCTTTGCGAGCGTAGCGAAACAATCCACCAACCTGTCGTCTTTGCGAGCGTAGCGAAACAATCCACCAACCTGTCGTCTTTGCGAGCGTAGCGAAGCAATCCATACAATTTTTCAAGTTCAACCTTGTGTGGATTGCTTCGCTACGCTCGCAATGACGGCATTTCTTTCATAAGGGGAAATTTATCGTCCCAAGACAATATTGGTAAATACCTCACCTCTATGCGCATAGTGCTTAAACATGTCAAAACTAGCACACGCTGGTGATAACAACACACAATCATTCGGCCTAGAAAGCTCAGCACATAAGGTCACCGCATCATCTAACGTATTAGCAAAATGAGTAGGCACCTTTCCATCAATGGCCTTATCTATTTCTTGTGATGCCTCACCAATCAACACAATATGGCTAGTGTATTTCTCTAAACAAGGTACCAAGGGATGAAAATCTGCATTCTTCCCTACTCCACCAGCAATCAAAACCAACTTGCCATCAATCTCACTACCTAGCCCTTCTATAGCAGCCAGTGTGGCTCCCACATTGGTCCCTTTGGAATCGTTATACCAGCGCACACCCTTCCATTCACGCACAAACTGACAACGATGTGGCAAGCCAGCAAAGCGATGCAACACCGTCAGCATAGCTTCCATCGAAAAACCAAATCCATGGCCAATTGCTAATGCTGCCAAAGCATTAGCCTGATAATGTTTACCCATCACCGGCAATTCACGCACATTCATCAATAATTGATTACCATGTGCCAACCACGTACCACCCTCTGCTTGCATCAAGCCAAATTCACCTGCAGCTGGACTACCCAACGTAAACATTATTTTCTCAGATGTCGCATTGGTATCAGTTGCCATATCATCACGATTACAAACAGCTATCTCAGTGTGCTGGTAAATGCGATGCTTAGCATTTGCATAATCTTCGACAGTATCATAACGATCCATATGATCAGGCGTAATATTTAACACGGTTGCAACTTTTGCTCGCAGTGTGTGGGTTGTTTCTAACTGAAAACTAGACAGCTCTAGCACAAATAAATTAGCCTTTGGACTCTGCATTAACAAATCCAGTGCTGGAACACCCAAATTACCGCCAACCTCAACCTCAAATCCTGCTTCTTTAGCCATTTCACCAACCAAGGTAGTGACGGTACTCTTGGCATTGGTCCCAGTAATAGCAATAACAGGTGCCCTCACTGCTCGGGCAAATAATTCGACATCACCGATTACTTCTTTACCATTAGCAAGCTGTTTTGCAATAGCAGGTTCGCGCAATGCAATACCAGGACTTAAAACAATACAGGATGCCTGAGACAAAATCGTTTCATCAAAACCACCCAGAGAAACTGGCACTTCAGGGTAAGCTTCTTGAAATTCTTGCAAATTAGAAGGCGCTGCTCTTGTGTCCATCATGATCATTGGCACACCTTGGGCCTGCAAAAAACGTGCACAGGAAAAGCCTGTCGCCCCCAATCCCACAATTACATGCAAATTATCAGTCATTTATTTATCTCAATTTAAGTGTTGCCAAGCCACATAAAACTAGCACAAAAGTCACTATCCAAAAACGCACTATCACTCGTGGCTCAGGCCAACCTTTTAATTCAAAATGATGATGAATAGGCGCCATTCTAAACATACGCTTGCCTGTTAATTTGAAGGAAGCAACCTGCAAAATAACAGAAACTGTTTCTAATACAAAAATACCGCTCATCACAAAGAAAACAATTTCTTGGCGGACGATCACAGCAATTAAACCCAGTGCCGCGCCTAATGCTAATGCACCAACATCCCCCATAAAGATTTGTGCTGGATAAGTATTGAACCACAAAAAGCCTAAACCCGCCCCGACTAAAGCACCACAAAAGACAATCACTTCACCAACACCAGGCACATAAGGAATCGCTAGATAATTAGCAAAATTGACATTACCCGTTACATAGGCAAACACACCTAGAGCAGCAGAAATCATCACTGCTGGCATAATAGCTAAACCATCTAAACCATCTGTTAGATTAACGGCATTACTAGAACCAACAATGACAAAATACGTTAACAAAACAAATAAAACAGGCCCTAAAGTAATAGATACATTTTTAAAAAAAGGAAATAACAATTGGGTTTCTGCAGGTAATTTAGCTGTGAATAATAAATACAGCGCCGCTCCCAACCCCAGGATTGACTGACATAAATATTTTTGGCCTGCAGGCATACCACGACTATGTTTCAAAACAAGCTTGCGATAGTCATCCCAATAACCAATCGCACCAAACCCCATAGTCACAATTAACACCAACCAAATATAACGACTAGACAAGTCACCCCACAATAGCGTACTCAATAAAACAGAAACCAATATCAACGCACCGCCCATTGTCGGCGTACCCGCTTTGCTCAAATGGCTTTGTGGACCATCATCCCTAACAACTTGACCTACTTTATGCGCACTCAATCTACGTATCATAGAAGGCCCTAATACCAGAGCCAGCACTAGGGCTGTCAATGTACCTAGAATTGCTCTTAAGGTAAGATATTGAAAAACATGAAAAAAATGGAAATAATTGGCCATCCATCCACTTAAGCCTAATAACATTTAGCGACTTCTCCGTTATAAGTGTTAATTAATAATTTTTCTTGTAACTGCGTCGTACTGCGAGATCTGACTACTTCGTCGTCCCCAAATAATGACCGGCCTGCTCAATATCATCAAATGGAATTTTTTCCTCTCCAATTTGCTGATAACGCTCAGCCCCTTTCCCGGCGATTAAAATACAGTCGTTAACACTCGCCAATTGTATACTCTTCTCTATTGCCTTTGCACGATCAAACTCAACTAATACGCGCTCTGGGCGATTAAATCCTTGCATAATCTGCTGAACAATTTCTTCTGGCTTTTCGTGGCGTGGATTATCATTGGTAACAATAACAACATCAGCCATTTCTTCTGCAATTTGTGCCATCAGTGGTCGCTTGCTTACATCACGATCACCACCACAACCAAAAACACATATTAATTTACCTTCAGTGTGAGGACGAAGTGCTTTTAACGCACTTTCTAGCGCATCAGGCGTATGTGAATAATCAATCACAACTAACGCTTCGCCATTGCCACCCAAAGTCTGCATACGCCCAGGCACTGCTTTTAAATTTTCCAAACGCTCTAATGCTTCCCCAAATGGAATACCATAGGCACATAAAGTAGTCAGAACAGCTAATGCATTACTTAAATTAAAACGACCAATTAATGGCAAGTGCAGCTGCCCACACCCCCAAGGAGAAATCACACGAGCGGAGATACCACGTAGCGATAACTGAATTTGCTCGGCATAAACACCCTGCACTCGCGCAGGTAATGCTACTTGCTTTGTACTGTATGCAAAGATAGGTCGAGTTGCCGCAATCTCTTGCATCCAACGGCGGCCGTACACATCGTCTACATTCATAATAAGATGCTTAATTGGCCAATCAGTTAAAAATCGCCGTTTTACTTTTGCATAAGTTTCCATATCCCCGTGATAATCAAGGTGATCCTGAGTAAGATTGGTAAAAATACCTACCTCAAAAGGAATTGCATTCACCCTGCCCTGATCAATGCTATGGGAAGATACTTCCATGGCAATCGCTTCAGCACCCTGATCAACAAATTGCCTTAACAATCCTTGTAACGTTAAGGCATCTGGGGTTGTCCAACCAGTTTCTACCAATTGCCCATAAAAACCGCTCCCTAAGGTCCCAATCAGTCCACAAGGCACTGCTAGTCCTTGCGCAATCAATTGAGTACAACTCGTTTTACCATTTGTACCTGTTACACCTATGATACGTAGCTGCTCAGCCGGTTGGTGATAAAAACGAGCGGCAATACCGCCTAATGCCTGCGCCAACCCCACCACTGGTATAATGGGCATACCATCCTGCACCATCACCGCTTCATGATCCAGCCCATCAACTAGTACCGCTGCAGCACCTTTTTTAGCCGCATCTGCAATATAACGACGACCATCTACATGCGCACCCTTTAGTGCAAAAAATAAATCACCCGTAGTAAGTTGACGACTATCTGACATCAAACGAGTAATATCTCTATCAATATCAGCAGGAAGGGATTTGTTCAGTAAAGAAGATAATAGCATGGCACCAACTCAGTTAAGGGAAGCATAAAATATACCGCTAGTCCCAACAATTAACCAGTAGCATTCTTAAATCCAGACAACAACCGGGTTGTTCAACTTTTCACTTCACCTCTACTCAGTCACTTACACAGCTCCTTGCAAATTGCCAACTTGATTGGCATAACAGAAAGCTTCTAATCGTTAAAAAAATGGAGTCAGCCAAGTATGTCCAGCAATCGACAAGACCACGCCTCTCCCTCTGAAGAGATAAATTATTCTGAATCTGAAACAGCTGCATTAATAAACTATCTAAATCAGCATAGCAACCTCTCCAAGTATGGTGTATTTGCCGATATGACACCTCGACATGTCAGCGCCGTGCGAGATGAGCTACTCCAGCGAGCAGCGCCATTAGCAACTGACATCCTATATGCAACACCTGCAGTGCGCCTAAATAAAGAGTATTGTGCTCATAGATGGTTTTATAGTGAGGGTTATTATGCGACAAAGGATCCAAACAATGTCACCACATTAAAAGCATTAGAAATACTAAAAAAAGACCCTGATTTGCTTTTTATAGAAAACATCATTGCCACTAGTCCAACAGGAATAAGATGCCAAGGCTCACCTATTCAATTAATATTAGGCACAGGTGATGTCTGGCTGCTAAAGGAGACACATGATAACATATTTGCCAGGCACCAAGAAGGCGCCAATGGAGCGCAAGCCTTATTTAAAAAACACTTTGATGCGCAGTTTCCCCACTATCAGAATCCCATCACACTGGATCATGTCAAAACTGCCGCACCCGATTTAGTATTTAATGGTTATGAAGAGCATTGTTTCGAAGATGAAAACTGCTTCTACGACCAAAGAAATATCGAACAAATCATAGCCGTCAAACGAGCAATCATGGCGGTTACAAAAGCAATTTGCGCAGATAGTTGTAATAATAACCTTCCCAATCAAGATACTCAGGCATGCATTGATGTGTTAAGAGCAATCCTAACCCCTGATGATCAAATAATCATTAAAACAGGCCTACACTTCCCTTCCCTTATACTATTGATAGCAGTAAGAGCAGCAAATGATATAAAATCATACTCAAACTCAAGAATGTATATATATTTACGCCTAGTACTCGGATCAGTGCAAAAATATGCAACACCAGTCCAGCGCCAGTGGTTAACGGATGATAATAAGCGTATACGTACTGATGGAGTATTCCCCAATAGCTTAAATAGGCAACAAAGTATAAATTTTGTAGATGATAAACACGATGGCCCTCCAATCATCATTGCACACGAGCTGGGTGAAACAGCATTTATAGGACTCAATACTGGTTTTCTCCATCGCTATAATAGTCAGTCGGAGCAATTTGATAGCTTTGATATAACAAGCGTAACTGGAATTAAGCTAAGATTTGCGCATAGAGACTTCGATTTAGATATAGGTAGTAGCTCTTTTACGCATATTGAGATGTCCATCTATTATGTAATGTGCAAACAAAAACGAATGATTATTCAAAATTTATATACGGGCCAAGACAAAGCTGAACCATCAGTCGCATTCAAGCCACGGCAATTAGACACTGATACCAGAAAGAATAAGCCTTATTGAACAACACCACCATCCGGCTCAACATCCAAAATTCTAAGAGATCCTTCCATAATTTTTTCAAAAATAGGACCAGAGATTAAGCCACCATAATACACCTTACCCTGAGGATCATTTAAAATAACCGCGACAACTAAACGAGGCTTGCTAACAGGCGCAATACCAATGAAGGAGGAATTGTACCGGCCTTTTTCATAACCGCCGCCAGCCGCAACGAGTTTTGTTGTGCCTGTTTTACCTGCGACACGATAACCCGGCACCTTTGCGGCAATAGCCGTTCCACCCTTACCAACCACAGACTCCAAAAGAGTCAGCATTTGTTTTGCAACTTTACTATCTATGACTCTCTCACCCACAGGCGCCTTGTCAAGCTTCAATAGAGATACCGGTAGCTTTTCACCATCATTCGCCAAAACTGCATACGCACGGGTTAACTGCAGGGCCGTCGTTGACAAACCATAGCCAAATGATAACGTTGCCAACGTAAAGTTACCCCAAGGGCGGTGCAAAATTAATACACCATTTTGTTCCCCAGGAAAATTTACGCCCGTTGGTTCACCAAACCCTATTTTATGTAATAGATTCCATAGATTATTGGCAGGTATACTTAAAACCATCTTCGCCACTCCCATGTTACTAGATTTCTGCAAAATCTCAGTAACTGATAGTAAGCCGTTATTTTTTCCATCTTTTACAATATTATGATCAACACGCATCCAGCCAGGAGAGGTATCAATCACAGAATCAGCCTTATACTTACCGCTTTCTATTGCGCTTGCCACCGTGAATGCTTTAATTGTTGAGCCTGGCTCAAATAAATCAGTAATCGCTTTGTTACGTAATACCTCACTCATTTGATGCGGACGCTGATTCGGATTAAACGATGGCACATTAACCATTGCCAATACTTCACCTGTCTGCGTATCTAATACAATAGCCGTACCAGATTTTGCATGATACTCATTCACACCAGCGAGCAATTCACGATAAGCCAAATATTGTATTCGCCTATCAATACTTAGTACCAAATCATGGCCAGGATGCTGCTCCTGCACATTCTGTAAATCTGCAATGACTCGTCCCAAACGATCTTTTATTACACGCTTTTTACCAGGCTCGCCTTGCAGCCATTGATTGTAACTGAGTTCTAACCCCTCTTGCCCTCTATCATCAACATTCGTGAATCCAACGACATGAGCCGTCACTTCTCCTTCAGGGTAATAGCGACGATATTCTTCCTGTGTAAATAATCCGGGCAAATTCAAGGCTTTTATCTTGCGACCTACTTCTGGCGATAAACTACGTTTTAAGTATATAAATTCACGACGTGATTTTTTATATTTCTGCAAAGTAGCAGACAGCTCTCTTGTCTTGACACCTAGTAACTGTGATACCTCAATTAAGTCATCAGTATCTGGCTTAAACAATTGAGGATTCATCCAAACAGAATAAACTGCTGTACTCACTGCCAATGGAAAACCATTCCTATCAACAATCATGCCACGAAAAGCAGGGGTATTAACGACACGCACGACACGCTCGTCACCTTGATGCTGTAGAAAATGCTGATCTAAAACAGACAAATAAAAAATGCGTGCTATTAACCCTATGACAGCAAAGAGGATAATAGTAAGAATAAGATAAAATCGCCAGGCAACAAAGCGGGCTTCAGTTCGGTGATTCTTCACTCGTGAATAATCACCGCTGTTTTATGATTAGGCATGACCATATCCAATTTATCTTCAGCTACTTGCTGAATATGCGCCTGCATCATCCAGGTACTACGCTCTAATAATAGCTGGCCATGCTGCACATGTAAGCGGTCTTGCTCTACCAGTGAATGCTGATAGGCAGCATGCAATTCACGTGTCAGATGCGTCATGTAAATCACACTGAGCGCTGAAAACAAGACAGACAACGCCACCACCACCAATGCTAATTGGCGTTTGGATAGAAAATGCGTCATCACCAGGTGACGAGATAAAACTCCTTGATGAACTAAGCGACCGGCCGCGTTCATGATAGTTTCTCCGCTATTCGTAAAACAGCACTACGTGCTCTTGGGTTAACATTAATCTCTTCTAAACTTGGCTTTACTGGCTTTCCTACCGATTTCAAACGCGATCGAAAAGCTGATTCTTTTACCGGCAAACCACGCGGTAACATTTCACCCTTCTCATATTGCCTAACAAATTGCTTCACAATACGATCTTCTAATGAGTGAAAACTAATCACGCACAACCGCCCACCAACGGCTAACGCATCGAAGGCTTGTTCCAGGCCGTGCTCAAGTTCAGATAATTCTTGATTAACCGCAATACGAATTGCTTGGAAGCTACGCGTTGCAGGATGTTTCTCCTGCGGTTTTTTAGGTTTAGGCGTGGCAAATTTAATAATGTCTGCTAATTGTGCCGTTGTGGTAATAGGCGCCTCTGCACGCTTGGTAACAATCGCATGAGCAATACGTCGTGATAATTTCTCTTCACCATATTCCCACAACACATCTGCCAGCTCTTTCTCATCAACCACCGCTAACCAATTCATTGCATCAATGCCTTGGCTATTATCCATACGCATATCTAACTTACCATCACGTGTAAAGCTAAAGCCACGCTCAGGATTATCTAATTGAGGAGAAGACACGCCTAAATCAAACAAAATGCCATTTACTTTACCCAGCATACCGGCTTCGTGTAACACCATTTGCATACGCGCATAAGTGCTGTGCACAATAGCTAAACGCTCATCACCAGCAAAATGCTCTCTTGCATAATTAATCGCATCAGGATCTTTATCAAAAGCAATTAAACGACCCTTAGGGCTTAGACGATCTAAAATGGCTTGAGTATGACTACCACGGCCAAATGTAGCATCCACGTAAATACCATCAGGAGAAACAATAAGCTGATCTATTGCCTCTTCTAATAAAACGGGTATATGGTTATGGTACACTTCGCTCATGTCACTGCCTCAAGTTAAAATATGTTTTAGAGTGAAATTAATTTCACTTCGTCCGGTAAAGCATTAGCGTCAGCATTGGATTCTTCTTCCAACCAATCAGATCGGCGAGTATCCCAATGCGCCTCATCCCAAAGTTCAAATTTCTTTCCTTGACCCACTAATACTGCTCGTTTATCAATGCCAGCGAACTCTCTTAATAAAGGCGGCAATAACAAACGACCTTGGCTATCCATTTCAACATCCGTTGCATGCCCTATCAGCAAACGCTGGATACGGCGAGCAGCTGGATTAAAACTTGGCAGTGCTGCTAATTTCTTTTCTATGGTTTCCCATTCATATTGGGGGTAAAGTAATAAACACTTTTCATCCGTATCGATGGTTAATACCATATTGGTATGTCCATCTAGCTGCAAACGCTCGCGATAGCGCGTGGGCATAGCCATCCTGCCTTTCCCATCGATGTTCAGCGCATTTATTCCGCGAAACACAGCCTCACCCTCCAATGCCCACTTTTTCTTATGAGCTACACTCAATATACCACAAATTTCCACAAAACAACATTTTGTGCCACTTTTTTCCACGAAATTTACATTTTT